>NZ_JBFUBK010000019.1:0-65247 GCF_056405815.1 Pseudomonas sp. P1_F1_2
GGCTGACACATTGCTATCGCGAGCAAGCTCGGCTCCTACTGGTTTTGCATTGTCTGTGCAGTTATTTCTGCATTACTTAGAAACACTCTCCTCCCTCATCCGTGGCTAAACTGGTCAAAATGCGTCTTTTTTGACCGTCACCCGAGTCGAGATCCCTCCCATGCGAACCCACCTGCGTCTGGCCGCCCTGAGCGCCCTTCTCATTTCCTCCCTGGCCCAGGCCGCCGACCTGATCCCCATCGAAGTTCACCGCGACGCCAACTGCGGCTGTTGCAAAAAATGGATCAGCCACCTTGAAGCCAACGGGTTCAAGGTTGAAGACCATGTCGAAACCAACATGAGCGAATTCAAACAACAGCACGGCGTGCCGCCGCGTCTGGCGTCGTGTCATACCGCATTGATCAACGGCAAGTTCGTCGAAGGCCATGTCCCGGCGGATCAGGTGCTGGCGTTGAGCAAGCGTGACGATCTGCTCGGTGTTGCAGCCCCTGGCATGCCCATGGGTTCGCCCGGGATGGAAATGGACGGCATGAGCGATGCCTATCAAGTGATCGGCCTGAAAAAGGACGGCACGGATGTCGTGGTGGCGGATTACCCCGCCCATTGATGTCGGGTGCTTACCTCGGGCTGTTCTTCGCGGCGTTCGGTGCCGCGACGCTGCTGCCGTTGCAGTCCGAGGCCGTGCTGGTGGGGTTGTTGCTCAGCGACCGCTATTGGCTCTGGTCGCTGTTGGCCGTCGCCACACTGGGCAATGTGCTCGGTTCGCTGGTGAACTGGTGGCTGGGGCGCGGCATCGAACGCTTTCGCGACCGGCGCTGGTTTCCGGTCAGCCCTGGACATCTGGAACAGGCGCGAAAGCACTATCAGCGTTACGGCCATTGGTCCTTGTTGCTGAGTTGGGTCCCGATCATCGGTGACCCGCTGACGCTGGTGGCTGGCGTCATGCGTGAGCCCCTGGGGCGATTCCTGGTGATCGTGACCCTGGCCAAAGGCGCCCGCTATGGCGTGCTGGCCCTGGCCACGTTGGGCTGGGTGGGTTGAACGATCAGGCGCGGCGATTGCCTGTGTTTAATGTCGCGCTAATCATGTCGATTCAGCATCGGCGGATTTTCTACGGAGTTCACCCATGCCCCTCGCCCTCTCCCGCTGGCTGCCCAGCCTGCTGTTGACCGCCGCACTGCCCCTTGCCGCCCATGCCGAAGGACCGGAATACGGCCCTGAATTGCAAGGCTTCGAATACCCCTACACCGTCAAGCATTTCGCCTTTGAGTCCCAAGGCAAATCCTTGCAAATGGGTTACATGGACGTCGCCGCCCATGGCAAGGCCAACGGGCGCAGCGTCGTCCTGATGCACGGTAAGAACTTCTGCGGCGCAACCTGGGACAGTTCGATCAAAGCCCTCAGCGAGGCCGGCTATCGCGTCATCGCACCGGACCAGATCGGTTTCTGCACCTCCAGCAAGCCCGATCACTATCAGTACAGCTTCCAGCAACTGGCAACCAACACCCAACAACTGCTCAAGGCCCTGGGCATTCAGAAGGCCAGCCTCCTCGGCCATTCCACCGGTGGCATGCTCGCCACCCGCTATGCGTTGCAATATCCCGATCAAGTCGAACAACTGGCGCTGGTCAATCCCATCGGCCTGGAAGACTGGAAAGCCCTTGGCGTGCCCTACCGCACGGTCGATCAATGGTACGCGCGCGAACTGCAGCTCAATGCCGACGGTATCCGCACCTATGAGCGCAACACCTACTACGGTGGCCGCTGGAAGCCAGAGTTCGATCGCTGGGTCGACATGCTCGCCGGCCTGAACAAAGGCCCGGGGCATACACAGGTCGCGTGGAACTCGGCGCTGATCTACGACATGATCTTCACCCAACCGGTGTATTACGAATTCAAAGACCTGAAGATGCCCACGCTGTTGCTGATCGGGACGTCCGACACTACCGCCATCGGCAGTGACATTGCCTCGCCAGAGGTCAAGGCCAGACTCGGTCACTACGACGTACTGGGCAAGGAAGTGGCAAAACTGATTCCGCAGTCGACCCTGATTGAATTTCCCGGCATGGGCCACGCGCCGCAGATGGAAGAACCGGCTCAATTTCACAAGGCCTTGCTCGACTGGCTGAACAAAACCAACCCTGTTCATTGATGAGGTAAGGCGGATGGCGGTGCAGATTGCGGTGATCGATGACTGGCAGGATGTCGCTCGCGACGTGGTGGACTGGTCGGTGCTGGAAAACGTCGGCGAGGTGAGTTTTGTCCATGACTACCCGGCCGACAATGAAACCCTGGCCGAGCGTCTGGGCGCCTATGAAGTGATCTGCGTGATGCGCGAACGCACCCGGTTCGATGAAGACCTGCTGCGGCGGCTACCGAAACTCAAACTGCTGGTGACCGGCGGCATGCGCAACGCGGCACTGGATTTCAAAGCGGCGGCTGCGCTGGGGATTCAGGTCTGCGGCACGGACAGCTACAAACATGCCGCGCCAGAACTGACCTGGGCGCTGATCATGGCCGCCACTCGCAACCTCGTGGTCGAAGCCAACGCSTTGCGCGCCGGTCAATGGCAACAAGGGCTCGGCGGTGATTTATACGGCAAGACCTTGGCGATCCTTGGGCTGGGCAGCATCGGCAAGCGCGTCGCGCAGTTCGGGCAAGTGTTCGGCATGCGGGTGATTGCCTGGAGCGAGAACCTGACCAGTGACGCGGCAGCCGAAGTCGGCGTGACCTATGTCAGCAAGCAGGAACTGTTCGAACAAGCGGATGTGTTGTCGGTGCATCTGGTGCTCAGTGAGCGCAGCCGGGGCCTGGTCGACGCACAGGCGCTGGACTGGATGAAGCCCACGGCACTGCTGGTCAACACCGCGCGCGGGCCGATTGTCGACGAGGCGGCGCTGATCAAGGCGTTGCAGAAGAATCGGTTGGCGGGGGCGGCACTGGATGTGTTCGAAGTGGAGCCACTGCCTGAACATCATCCGTTCAGGACCCTGGAGAACGTGCTGGCGACGCCGCATGTCGGGTATGTGAGCCGACAGAACTACCATTTGTTCTTTTCGCAGATGATCGAGGATATTCAGGCATGGTCGGTGGGGAATCCAATCCGGCAGCTCACCTGAGACCGAGTGATCGTTCATCGCGGGCAAGCCCGCTCCCACAATTGATTTGTAGCGTTCACAAAATCGTGTGGGAGCGGGTTTGCCCGCGAAAGGGCCATAAAAACCGACATAAAAAATACAAACTGAACGCACCGCAACAGTGCACCACCTCTCCCCCCACGCCCATTTCCGTGACTCGCCAGTCCCGTTTTGACCCGCCCCCAAAAATAAACATGCACTTCGTCGGTGCGTTTGCCCCTTCCGGACGTTGTTCTTTTACCCTCTAGAAACCGATTGTCGAACAATTTCACCACTTGACCCGCCCCGCTCTAGGATCTGGCCTAGACTCATTTTCGCGAGGTAAAACCGGTCGGTCATCTGGCTGTAAAAAACTCGAAACTTTCGGTCCTGGCCATGGGTCAGGTTAAAGGTAGGGCTACAGCGACTGGTGCATTCCTTGCAACGGCCCCTCCACCCATCTGCTTCAACGCATTGGGCAGCATTTGCCACGATGCGTGCGCGTTTGCGCCCGGCCACAGGATAGGGCCACCCCCTTTGTGCCAGACCTAAGCATTAGATCAACACCACGGGAGATTCATATGATTAGTGCGGCTTTAGATATTCAGGGAGAACGTGCTCATCAGCAGGTCGGCGAATCGAGCGCCGTCAATGCACCGAGCGCGCAATCGATCAGCGTCCCCGGGACCAAGACGCTGACACCAGCTGCCAGTCAGAATCCAAACAGAAAAAAAGTGTTGTTCGTCACCTCCGAAATTGCCGATCTGGTGAAAACCGGTGGCCTGGGCGACGTTTCCGCCGCGCTGCCTCGCGCCATGTCGCACCTGCACGATGTGCGGGTACTCATTCCCGGTTACCCGCAAGTGCTGCACAGCGAAAACCCGATTCATATCATTGGTGAACTGGGTGGGCACGCCGCACTGCCGCCCTGCAAGATCGGGCGCATGGACATGCCGGACGGTCTGGTCATTTATGTGTTGATCTGCCCTGAGCTCTACGAGCGCGAAGGTTCGCCGTACGGCGCCAACAATGGCCGTGACTGGCCAGATAACCACATTCGCTTCGCCCGCCTGGGCCTCGCCGCCGCCGATATCGCTGCCAATCTCGCGCAAATTCACTGGTGCCCGGATCTGGTGCATGCCCATGACTGGCCTGCGGGCCTGGCGCCGGCCTACATGCACTGGCGCGGGCAGCGTACGCCAACGCTGTTCACCATCCATAACCTGGCCTACCAGGGCGTGACCAGTCTGGGTTCGTGCCCTGAACTCGGCATACCCGCACACGCCCTGCAACAGGAAGGCATGGAGTTCTACGGCAAGATGTCGTTCCTCAAGGCCGGCATGGCGTATTCGAGCCACATCACCACCGTCAGCGCCACTTACGCCCAGGAAATCACCACGCCGGCCTTCGGCTGCGGTCTCGATGGCTTTCTTGCCGCCAAGACCCAGCAAGGCCTGCTGAGCGGCATTCCCAACGGCATCGATGAGAGTTGGGACGCGGCCACCGACGCCCACCTGTTCTGCCCGTTCAGCATTGGCGACTGGGACGGCAAAGCGGTCAACGCCGCGCACGTCCGCGAACTGTTTGGCCTGGAAGACTCCAAGGGTCCGCTGTTTGCAGTGGTCTCGCGGCTGGTCTATCAGAAAGGCCTGGACCTGACCGAAGCGGTCTCCGAATACATCGTCAAATCCGGCGGCCAGATTGCAATCATCGGCCGTGGCGAGCCGGAAGAAGAACAAGCCATGCGTGAGCTGGCCTTGCGTTTTCCGGGGCAGATCGGCGTGCGCATCGGCTTCAACGAAACTGACGCCCGTCGCATGTTCGCCGGCAGCGATTTCCTGCTGATGCCTTCGCGTTATGAACCCTGCGGCTTGAGCCAGATGTACGCCCAGCGTTTCGGCTCGTTGCCGGTGGCGCGCAATACTGGCGGCCTGGCCGACACCATTGAAAACGGCGTCACCGGATTCCTGTTCGACGAATCCTCCGTCGAGAGTTACCAGGAAGCCCTGAGCCGTGCATTCAAGGTGTTCGCCTTCCCCGACCTGCTGCATGCGATGCGTTGCCGGGCGATGGCAGCCCCCTTCAACTGGTGCAAGGCAGTGGAACCCTACGCCGAACTCTACGAACAGCTTGTGGCGAAGGCCTTGGGTAAATCGGGCCGACAATAAGAGAAGAGGTTTTCAACGATGCCGTTACGGACCCTTGAGACCTGGCCCCACGGCGCAATCATGCTGGACGCAGAGCACACGCGTTTTGCCTTGTGGGCGCCTGATGCGTTTTACGTCAGTGTCGAACTGGAAAATGGACAATCCTTGCCGCTGCTGCCTCAGGCGGATGGTTGGTTCGTGATCAAGACCCGCTGCCTCGCGGGCACCCGTTACCGCTACAACATCGATGGCGAGCTCGAGGTGCCGGACCCGGCCTCCCGCGCGCAGGCCGGCGATATCGACAGCCACAGCGTGGTGGTCGATCCGCTGGCCTATCAATGGCAACACAACACCTGGCAAGGTCGGCCATGGAACGAAGCGATCATCTACGAGCTGCACGTCGGTGTACTCGGCGGTTACAGCGCCGTCGAGCAGCACCTGTCGCGCCTCGCTGAACTCGGCATCACGGCTATTGAACTGATGCCATTGGCGCAGTTTCCCGGCGAGCGCAATTGGGGATACGACGGTGTTTTCCCTTACGCCCCCCAGGCGTCCTATGGCTCGCCCGAGCAACTCAAACACTTGATCGACACCGCCCACGGCCTCGGCCTGGCGGTGATTCTCGACGTGGTCTACAACCACTTCGGCCCGGACGGCAATTACCTGCATCATTACGCCAAGGGGTTTTTCCGCGACGACAAGCACACGCCATGGGGCGCGGCCATCGACTTCCGGCAGCGCGAGGTGCGGGATTTTTTCATCGATAACGCATTGATGTGGCTGCTCGAATATCGCTTTGACGGTTTGCGCCTGGACGCGGTGCACGCCATTGAAAGCCCGGACTTCCTTGAAGAACTGGCGCGACGGGTGCGCCAGCAAACCGAACCCACACGCCATGTGTGGCTGATGGTGGAAAACGAACACAATCAGGCCAGCCTGTTGGAAAAAGGCTTCGATGCACAGTGGAACGATGACGGCCACAACGCCCTGCATGTGTTGCTGACCGGCGAAACCGACGCCTATTACGCCGATTACGCTGAACAACCCACCGAACAACTCGCTCGCTGCCTGAGCCAGGGCTTCGTGTTTCAGGGCCATATCAACCGCCACGGCACGCCACGTGGCGAGCCCAGCAGTCACTTGCCGCCGACAGCCTTTGTGCTGTTTCTGCAAAACCATGACCAGATCGGCAACCGCGCGTTAGGCGAACGGTTGCACCAATTGACCCACCCCGATGCACTTTATGCGGCCACCGTGTTGCTGCTGCTGTCGCCGATGATCCCGCTGATGTTCATGGGCGACGAATTCGCGGCACAGTCACCGTTCCTGTTTTTCACCAGCCACCACGGCGAGCTTGCAGAACAGGTGCGCGAAGGTCGGCGCAATGAATTCGCAGCGTTCAGAGCCTTTGCCGATCCGCAGCAGCGCGAACAGATTCCCGACCCCAATGCGCCGCAGACCTTCCAAGCCTCGCAACCGCAGCGAAGCGCCAGCGCACTGCCGGCAATACACGAGCTGTACCGGCGCCTGCTGCAACTGCGCCACCAGCACCTCATCCCGCGCCTGCCCGGCACCCAGGCATTGGGCACCGACGTATTGGGCTACGCGGCGGTGAGCGCCCGCTGGCGACTGGGCGATGGCAGTGAGCTGCGCATTGACCTGAACCTCAGCGACGCGCCGGTGGTCCACACCCCACAGGCCGACACGATCTTGCTGTTCGAACACCCGCCCCACTCGGCCGGCCTGTTGCACCAGGGCAAACTTGCCCCGTATTGCGCGCTCGTCAGCCTCACGGCCGCAGCCCCTTTGCCAGATTCAAATGGAGAGCGCCCATGAGCGACGCGCAACTAGAAATACTGGCCAGCCGCGCAGGCCTGGCCGTCGACTGGATCGACGCCAATGGTCGCCCACAGAAAGTAGCGCCGTCGGTGTTGCGCGCGGTCCTCACTGGCCTCGGCCATCCGGCGGGCAGCGCCCAGGAAATCGATGCGAGCCTGCTAGAGCTGCAAACCGTCCAGCAAACCCACCACCTGCCGCCGCTGATGACGGTCGACGTCGGTGGCGGCCTCGATCTGGCGCGGTACTTCGAGCCCGAAACGCCCTGCGACATTCATCTCGAAGACGGCTCGCGGATCTACCTGAAACTCGACGCTCAGGCCGTGCTGCCGGGGCTGATTCCGGTCGGCTACCAGCACGTCAGCATCGACGGGCAATCCTTCACCCTCGCGGTGGCGCCCGACCGTTGCTACAGCGTCGGCGACGCGGTCGACAATCCGATCCCACGTACCTGGGGCCTGAGTGTGCAGCTGTACTCATTGCGCCGTGTCGGCGATGGCGGTTTCGGTGATACCCAGGCGCTGGAGGACCTCGCCCGGGTGGCGGGTGAACGCGGTGCCGAGGCGTTGGCGATCAGTCCGTTGCACGCCATGTTCAGCAGCGACACCCAGCGCTACAGCCCGTATTCGCCGTCCAGCCGCTTGTTTCTCAACAGTCTGTACGCCGCACCCGGAGCCGTCCTCGGTGAACGTGCGATGCGCGCGGCGATTGACGCCACCGGGCTGACCACCGAACTGCAACAGCTCGAACAACAGCCACTGATTAACTGGCCCGTGGCCGCGCAAGCCAAGCACCGTGTATTGCTGGCGTTATACGAAGGTTTTGTCCACGGCGAACACCCGCTGCATGAAGACTTCAGCAGCTTTCGCCATGCCTCGGGTGAAGCGCTGGAAAACCACTGTCGCTTCGAAGCCCTTCAAGAGCACCGCGCCGCCTTGGGTGAAAGCCTCGACTGGCGCGAGTGGCCCGAGCAATGGCGCGACCCGCGCAGCGCCACCCTCGCCGAATTCGCTGAAGAGAACGTGGCACGCATCGGCTTCTTCGCCTTCTGCCAGTGGCTGATTACCCGGTGCCTGGAGCGCGCGCAAACCGCCGCCCGGAGCGCCGGCATGAGCATTGGCCTGATCGCCGACCTGGCGGTGGGGGCCGACGGCGGCGGCAGTCAGGCCTGGAGCCGGCAAGACGAGTTGCTCGCCTCGCTGACCGTGGGTGCGCCGCCGGACATCCTCAACCGTACCGGCCAGGGCTGGGGCATCTCCGCGTTTTCGCCCGAGGGCCTGGTGCGTAACGGGTTTCGCGCCTTCATCGAAATGCTCCGCGCCAATTTCGCCCACGCCGGCGGCTTGCGCATCGACCACATCATGGGCCTGCAACGACTCTGGGTGATCCCCAACGGCGCGCCCCCCAGCGACGGCGCGTACCTGTATTACCCGGTCGACGATTTACTGCGGCTCCTGACGCTGGAATCCCATCGGCATCAAGCCATTGTGCTGGGCGAAGACCTCGGCACCGTGCCCGATGGCCTGCGGGAAAAACTCATTGCACGCTCTATCCTCGGCATGCGCGTGTTGCTGTTCGAACAGGACAACGCCCACTTCAAACCGATCCTCGACTGGCCGGACAACGCGCTGGCGACCACCAGCACCCATGACTTGCCGACGCTCAATGGCTGGTGGCATGGTCGTGACATTGACTGGAACGCCCGGCTCAGCCTGATCGACGCCAATGGCGAAATTGAATGGCGCCAACATCGCGAGCGCGAACGTGAAGGCTTGCGTCGGGTGTTGAGCCAAGATCCGCAGAATTTTCGCGAAGAATCCTACGAAACCGATCAGGTGCTCGACGCCAGCATCCGGTTTCTCGGGCATACCCGCGCACCACTGGTGTTGCTGCCGTTGGAAGATGCCCTCGGTATCGAACAGCAGGCCAACCTGCCCGGCACTATCGACACTCACCCGAACTGGTCACGGCGCCTGCCCGGCGACAGCGAGGCCCTGCTCGATGATCCAGACGCGGCCCGGCGCCTGGAACTGCTCGCCTGTGCGCGGCTTCAGGCAGGTGAGCGTGACCAATGACGCCTGTGTTTATCCAACCGCCGCGGGCGACCCTGCGGCTGCAATTTCATAAAGGCTTCACCCTGGATCAAGCGGTGCCGCTGGTGCCGTATTTCGCCAGTCTGGGCATCAGCCACGTGTATGCCTCGCCCCTGCTTTCCGCCCGCACAGGCTCCCTGCATGGCTACGACGTGGTGGACCCGACGACGGTCAATCCCGAGCTGGGTGGCGAGGCGGCGCTGCGGCGTCTGGTCGATGCCCTGCGCGCACAGCGGATGGGGCTGATCCTCGACATCGTGTCCAACCACATGGCCGTGGGTGGCGCGGATAATCCCTGGTGGCTGGATTTGCTGGAATGGGGGCGCTTGAGTCCCTTCGGCGAGTTCTTCGACATTCAGTGGCACTCGCCGGACCCATTGATGGAAGGCCAGTTATTGCTGCCCTTCCTTGGCAGCGACTACGGCATCGCGTTACAGGACGGCGCCCTGCCCCTGCGTTTCGATGCGCAAGGCGGCAGTTTTTACGTGCAGCATTACGATCACCGCTTTCCGATCTGCCCGATGCACTTCGGCGAACTGCTGACAACCGGTGCCGAACCGCTTAAATCGTTGGCAGAACGCTTCACCACTCTGAGTTACCAAACCGACGCTCATCGCCTGGCGGCGCCACTCAAAACCGAGTTGCGCGAACTGGCCAGCGACCCGCTGATGCGCCAGTCGATCGAGCAGCACCTCGGCGCCTACGACTCGCTCACACCCGAAGGCTTCCAGCGCTTGCACGCCTTGCTTGAGCGCCAGAGCTATCGCCTGGCAAGCTGGCGCACAGCGGCGGATGACATCAACTGGCGGCGCTTTTTCGATGTCAACGAACTGGGCGGCCTGCGCGTCGAGCGCCCGGCGGTATTCGAGGCCACCCACGCGAAAATCTTCGAACTGGTGGCGCAAGGCCTGATTGACGGCCTGCGCATCGACCATATCGATGGCCTCGCCGATCCCCGTGGTTACTGCCGCAAACTGCGACGTCGGGTCAATCGCCTGTCACCGGCTCGACACCTGCCGATCTACGTCGAGAAAATCCTCGGCCAGGGTGAAACCCTGCACCGCGACTGGGCGGTGGATGGCACCACCGGGTATGAGTTCATGAACCAGGTGTCGCTGCTGCAACATGATCCGCAAGGCGCCCTCACCCTCGGCAAACTCTGGCAGCGCTACAGCGAACGGCCCGCCGACTTTGGCCAGGAAGCCCAACTGGCACGGCAGCAAATCCTCAATGGTTCGTTGGCCGGTGATTTCGAAAGCGTTGCCCAGGCCTTGCTGCAAGTCGCCCGCGACGACCTGATGACCCGCGACCTGACCCTCGGTGCGATCCGCCGGGCGTTGCAGGAATTGATCGTGCACTTCCCGGTGTACCGCACGTATATCAGCCCCCGTGGCCGCTCTCCTGAAGACGAGATATTTTTCCAGCAGGCGCTGAACGGCGCTCGGCTGACCCTGAACGAAGCCGATTGGCCGGTGCTCGATTGCCTGGCCCGCTGGCTCGGCGGAGAGCCCTGGCGCAAGCGTCCGGTGGGCCGTCAGCGCAAGATCCTCAAACACGCTTGCGTGCGCTTTCAGCAACTGACGTCACCAGCCGCCGCCAAAGCGGTCGAAGACACCGCGTTCTATCGTTCGGCGGTGCTGCTGTCGCGCAACGACGTGGGGTTCAGCACCGAACAGTTCAGCGCCCCCGTGTCGGACTTTCACGCGGCCTGCACCCAGCGCCTGTCCGAGTTCCCGGACAACTTGCTGGCCACCGCCACCCACGACCACAAACGCGGCGAAGACACCCGCGCTCGCCTGGCCGTATTGAGCGAACTCAGCACCTGGTATGCCGAGCAAGTCCCCCTGTGGCGCACGCTCGCCCGGCCACTGCGCGACGACGACCAGATGCCGACGGCGGGCGACGAATTAATCCTCTATCAGGCGATCCTCGGCAGTTGGCCGCTGACCCTGCGCGGCGACGATGAGCCGGCACTGGAGGACTACGCGAAACGTCTCTGGCAGTGGCAACAAAAAGCCCTGCGCGAAGCCAAATTGCAAAGCAGCTGGAGCGCGCCGAACGAACCCTATGAACACGCCATGCAGGTGTTCATCCAGCGTCTGTTTTCGGCGCCCGAAGGTGAACTGCTGCGCGCGGCTCTCGATAAAGCGGTTCACGCGATTGCAACATCCGGCGCACTCAATGGATTGGCGCAAACCTTGCTGCGAATGACGGTGCCGGGGGTACCGGACCTCTATCAGGGCAACGACTTCTGGGACTTCACCCTGGTCGACCCGGACAACCGCCGGCCGGTGGATTACGGCAGCCGTCAACGGGCACTTCAGGGAGCACTTCAGCGAACTGCGGACCTGCCAGAACTATTGGCGAACTGGCGTGACGGGCGCATCAAGCAATCGCTGATCGCCCACGTGTTGAACCTGCGGGCCGAGCATGCCGAGCTGTTTTCGCGAGGGACCTATCAAGCCCTTGAAGTGGTCGGCAGCCAGGCTCATCGCGTGTTGGCCTTTGCCCGCACGCGGGGAGGAAAACACGCCATCGTGATCGTGCCGATACGCTGCGCCGAACTGCTGAAAAACAGTGCCCAACCCAGGATTGATGCGCCGCAGTGGGGCGATACACGGGTCAAATTGCCGTTCGCCTGCTCCGACGAAAATCTGAAGGGACTTTTTTCCAGCGTCGCAGTCACAAAAAACAGGGAGCTGAACATCGGCGCCGCGCTGGGGGATGTCCCGGTCAATCTCTTTATCCAACTCTTTACCCAAGCTTGAGTTCAGTTCAGGAGCATTGCGATGAGTACCGACGATAAACGCGTTCGCGAATTTGCCTATCAGATCTGGGAATCGGAGGGCAAACCCGAGGGCCAGGAAGCCCGACACTGGGAGATGGCACGCAAGCTGGCCGAAGCGGAAGCCCTGGCGCCGAAAAAACCACCGAAAGCCACCGCTAGCAAAACCGCCGCGGCGAAACCTGCGGCCGGCAAGGCCAATGGCGCGCTGGACGGTAAAGCCAGCGAAGCCAAACCCAAAGCCAAGGCCAAACCCGCTGCAGCGTCGAAAGTAATTCCGCCGGGAGAAAAAGCGCTGGAGAAGAAGCCTCGCGCGWCGAAGAAGCCACCGGTCACCTGACGTTCCAAGCGCTTTGCCTTGATCGATGACGTGGCGAGTTCGCTCGCCACTTTGGGCATGCTCGTCCTCGAAAAAAACTTGATCCCCGTTTGCAGGAGCACCTATGACCACGCCAAAGAAAGCCGCGCCAGAACCTCGCGCCGAGGCCTCGCGAATTCGTGAAGGCCTGCCCTTCCCGCTGGGCGCAACCTGGGATGGTCTGGGGGTCAACTTCGCGTTGTTTTCCGCCAACGCCACAAGGGTCGAACTGTGCATTTTCGATGACTCGGGCGAGGTGGAACTTGAACGCATCGAGCTGCCTGAATACACCGATGAGATCTACCATGGCTACTTGCCCGACGCCCATCCGGGGCTGATCTATGGCTATCGCGTCTATGGCCCGTACGACCCGGCCAATGGGCATCGTTTCAACCCCAATAAATTGCTGATCGACCCGTATGCCAAGCAACTGGTCGGTCAATTGAAATGGTCCGAAGCATTGTTCGGCTACACCATCGGCCACCCCGACGCCGACCTCAGTTTCGATGAGCGTGACAGCGCGCCCTTCGTGCCCAAATGCAAGGTCATCGACCCCGCACACACCTGGGGCCACGACCATCGCGTGAGCGTGCCGTGGGATAAAACGATCATCTACGAAACCCACGTGCGCGGCATCAGCATGCGCCACCCCTCGGTTCCCGAAAATGTGCGCGGTACCTTTGCCGGGTTGATGGTCGATGATGTGCTGGAGCACATCCGCAAGCTCGGCGTGTCGTCCGTTGAATTGCTGCCGATCCACGCCTTCGTCAACGATCAACACTTGCTGCACAAAGGCATGACCAATTACTGGGGCTACAACAGCATTGCCTTCTTCGCCCCGGACCCACGCTACCTGGCCAGCGGCAAGATTGCCGAGTTCAAGGAAATGGTCGCGCACCTGCACGAAGCCAATCTGGAAGTGATCCTCGACGTGGTCTACAACCACACCGCCGAGGGCAATGAACAAGGGCCGACCCTGTCGATGCGCGGCATCGACAACGTCTCCTACTACCGCTTGCAGCCCGACGACAAACGCTTCTACATCAACGATTCCGGGACCGGTAACACGCTGGACCTGAGCCATCCGTGCGTCTTGCAAATGGTCACGGATTCCTTGCGCTACTGGGCCTCGGAAATGCACGTCGACGGCTTTCGCTTTGACCTGGCGACTATTCTCGGTCGCTACCACGACGGTTTCGATGAGCGCCACAGTTTCCTCGTGGCCTGCCGCCAGGACCCGGTGCTGCGCCAGGTGAAAATGATCGCCGAACCCTGGGACTGCGGCCCCGGTGGCTATCAGGTGGGCAACTTTCCGCCGGGCTGGGTGGAATGGAACGACAAGTTTCGCGACACCGTGCGCGCGTTCTGGAAAGGTGACGATGGCCAACTCGCCGATTTCGCCAGCCGCATGACCGCCTCGGGCGAGATGTTCAACCAGCGGGGCCGGCGCCCTTACGTTTCGTTGAACTTCATCACCGCCCACGACGGTTTCACCCTCAACGACCTGGTGTCGTACAACGACAAACACAACGAAGCCAACGACGAGAATAACCAGGACGGCAGCAACAACAACCTGTCCTGGAATCACGGCGTTGAAGGCCCGACCGACGACCCCGAGATCAACGAGCTGCGCCAGCGACAGATGCGCAATTTCTTCGCCACGCTGTTGTTGTCTCAAGGCACGCCGATGCTGGTCGCCGGCGACGAATTCGCCCGGACCCAGGAAGGCAACAACAATGCCTATTGCCAGGACAGCGAGATCGGCTGGGTCAACTGGGACCTCAGCGAAGACGGCAAGGCCTTGCTCAAATTCGTCAAACGCCTGATCAAGCTGCGTCTGACTTACCCGATCCTGCGTCGCGGGCGCTTCCTGGTGGGCAATTACAACGAGGACATTGGCGTCAAGGACGTGACCTGGCTCTCGCCGCACGGTGGTGAAATGTCCCAGGAACAATGGGGAGAGGCCCACGGTCGGTGCCTGGGGATCTTGTTCGACGGCCGCGCCCAGGAAACCGGCATCCGCCGAAAAGGCGCGGACGCGACCCTGTTGCTGGTGGTCAACGCGCACCACGACATCGTCAACTTCACGTTACCGGAAGTGCCGGATGGTGGCTTCTGGACTTGCATGATCGATACCAATCAACCGTCGATTCGTGGGCAGGAACGTTTCGAGTTCGGTCACGAGTACTCAGTGACCGCCCGCTCACTGCTGCTGTTCGAATTGCAGCATGAGGACGAAGAGTGACGCACGCGCAGGTTTGGGCGGCGCTTTACGCAATCGGCTACAAGTCGACTAAAAATAAACGGACTTAGATGAAACCGTCACGCGACGAACAGCGTGACTTGAGCAATACTCTGTTGCCGACAATCCAGGGTACGGAGCGTTGCACAATTGTCATCAAACAGAACAAGGACGTAGGCCCGATGAAACCCGTCTGCATCATCGACAGCAGCCAGCCAGCACAAATCTGGAACAGTGCGCTGCAGCTGGACAATATCCCGGTCATCAACACCCAGACCYTGGTCCCCACCGGCGCCCGCGCCGTGGTGATCGCGCCGCATCCCGGCGATGAAGTGGTCTTCTGTGGCGGCCTGTTGCAACTGCTCTCTACCCTCGAACATCCCCTGCAATTGATTTCGATCACCGATGGCAGCGCTCCCCATCCGGGTTCGCAACAATGGTCGGAGAAGCGCCTGAGCGTGTTTCGTGGCCAGGAAAGCGTCGAAGCCTTGCGCCGGCTTGGCTTGCCGTTGCACAGCCTGAAATGGATTCGTGGCGGCTTCACCGACAACGCCCTGGCCGAACACGAGACGCAACTGACCCAATTCATTGCCCGTTATTTGCGCGCTGGCGACGTCGTGTTCAGTACCTGGCGCGAAGACGGCATGTCTGATCATAACGCCGTCGGTCGTGCCTGTGCCCTCGCGGCGAGCCAGGTCGGCGCGACGTTCCATGAAATGCCTGTCTGGGCGTGGCACTGGCCGGCTCGCGACCATGGCCTGATGCCCTGGCACCGAGCGCGCAAAGTGCGCCTCGACACCTGGACCGTCGCGCGCAAAAGCCACGCCACCCACGCCTATGCCAGCCAGCTCGACGGCGAGCCGGCCCTGGGCATTGCCCCCCTGCTGCCCCGAGTGATCCTGGACCGCATACGCATGCCTTACGAAATCGTGTTCATCTGAAAAACCCGTAGCAGCCGTAGCAGCTGTAGCAGCTGTAGCAGCTGTAGCAGCTGTCGAGCCTGCGAGGCTGCGTCCGGCTGCGAAGCAGTCGTGAAATCAGACGGCGCGGTGTTTCATAAAGATCGCATGTGCAGGTTTTACGACCGCTACGCAGCCGAACGCAGCCTCGCAGGCTCTACACCTGCTACACCTGCTACACCTGCTACAAGCGCTACAAAATTGCAGTGGCACTGAACTGCTCGCAGCGACATCAGTCGCATGCATAAGCAGTCCTGATTCGAGGAGCAAACGTGACCAGCGATCCCGAGCAGCGGGCCGCCCTGCACCCGTCCCCGACGATTCATCGCCTGAGGGTGCTGACGGTCAACACTCACAAGGGGTTCACCGCCCTCAACCGGCGTTTCATCCTCCCGGAACTGCGCGAGGCGGTGCGCAGTACAGGCGCCGACCTTGTGTTCCTGCAGGAGGTGGTGGGTGAACACGATCGGCATTCATCCCGTTACTACAACTGGCCGCAGACCTCGCAATACGAATTCCTCGCCGACAGCATGTGGAAGGATTTTGCCTATGGGCGCAATGCGGTCTACCCCAATGGCCACCATGGCAATGCCTTACTGTCGAAATACCCGATCCGTGAATTTCGTAACCTTGACGTATCGATCACCGGCCCCGAACGACGCGGGTTGTTGCACTGCGTGCTGGAAGTGCCGGGGCACGCAGAAGTGCATGCGATTTGCGTGCACCTGAGCCTGCTCGAAAGCCATCGCCAGTTGCAGTTGCAGCTCCTGTGTCAATTGCTCGAGTCCCTGCCCGACCAGGCCCCGGTGATCATCGCCGGCGACTTCAACGACTGGCAGCTGCAAGGCAATGTCTCCCTCGCCCGTCGCGACTATTTGCATGAGGCCTTCGAACGCGCCCATGGGCGCCCGGCCAAAACCTACCCCGCCCGCTTTCCCTTGCTGCGCCTGGACCGGATTTACCTGCGCAATGCCAGCAGCCATGATCCACGAATTCTCGGCAACAAACCCTGGACGCATTTGTCGGATCATCTGCCGTTAGCGGTGGAAGTGCACCTTTGAATGACCGGTGGGCTCCATTCAAGTCCTTGCTTCGAACGAAAATACGCGCCCCTACCTGTTATTTCTGACAGTAGCGGCGTTCAACATCTGTTGTTACGGTGCAACTATCCGTATCCGTTGCACGTTCGGATATACAACCCGTAGCAGCCACTGTTGCCAAAGACTTTTCAGTTCGGACCCTGCATTACCGATGTCGTCTCGCAATTCGCGCTGCCAAGTGCGCCTGACACGCTGTCACTCACCACGAGTGACGGTGTCGTGGCGCCGATCGATGCGTGGAGACGAACATGGAAGCGACCCACTACCGTTATTCGGCCTGCGCCTTGACGTTCTGGCTATGTGTGGGCTGGTCGCAAATCGCCGATGCGGCCTGTTCGCTCATATCTACCGCCGGCAACGACAACTATGTGTGCGACAGTGGCATTAGCGGGCCACTCACCGATTTGTCGGGTAATAACGTCCTGACCTTCCCCGCCAATGGCACTGGAACCATTAATGGCAATGTGACCTTTGGTGCAGGTAGTGACCAGGTATTGATGCGCTCGGGCACCCTTGCTGGCGTGCTCGATCAAGGTACTGGCGCCAATACACTGCAAATCGACAACGGGATAATTACCGGCGAAGTCCATCAACAGAGTGGCATTGACACGTTCATCATGAACGGCGGCAGGATTAAGTCCCTGGCGCAAGGCGACGGGTTCGACCGATTCCTGATGACCGGCGGCACCATTGTCGACGTGTTCGAAGACGGTGACTTTGCAGAAATGACCGGGGGAGTCATCGGCCGGGTCGACATGAAGCTCGACGACAATACCTATGTCATGTCGGGTGGGCAGATCCTGGGCAATCTGGTGACCGGTTTTGGCAAGGACACCATCATCCTTTCCGGTGGGCGGATTGGTGGCAACCTCAGCGTCAGCGGCGGCAATGACAGCATTACCGTGACAGGCGGGGAAATCGTCGGCCAGGTTCGCGCCAGTTTCGGCAATGACAAACTGCTCTGGGACGGCGGCGGTATCCTCCGTTCCGCCATCCTGATGGGTGACGGCAATGACAGCGTGACCCTGCGCAACCTGACCGAAAGCACCCTCGCCCTGACCCCGGCAATCGATGGCGGCAACGACAACGATGTACTGACTTTCGACCACGTCACCACCGCCGGCCCTGCGCGCTACTCCAACTGGGAGTCGGTCAACCTGAGCAACGGTTCGAAAATGGACCTTGCCGGCATTTTTGTCCTGGGAGACAGCGCCAGCGGCACCGGCGTGTTCAACATTGATAGCAGCAGTACGCTGACGTCCGCTCAGGGCAGCATGATGCCCTTTATCGCGGGAAAGCTTGCCACGTTGAATAACGCAGGGACCCTCGATCTGAGCAGCGGCAATAACCGCACCAATGACACGCTGACCGTGCAAGGCAGCTACGCGGGTAACGGCGGTCAGTTGCTGCTGCAAAGCCTGGTGGGTGACGACAGTTCACCCAGCGACAAACTGGTGGTCATCAATGGGTCGATAACGGGCAGCACGTTGATCACTGTCAGCAACCTGGGCGGGACCGGTGGGCTGACGCAACAGAACGGTATTCAACTGGTGCAGGCCCAAGGCACGGCCGTCAGCAACGCCAATGCTTTTGCGCTCAAGACTTCGGTGTCGGCCGGTGCCTTCGATTACCGACTGTTCAAGGGCGGCGTCACACCGGGCACAGAAAACAGTTGGTATTTGCGCTCGGCAGTCGTGGCCCCGGCCACCATGGCCGTTCCCAACCCCGATCCGACATTGCCGCAACTCATCGTTCCGGTTGTCGCAACGCCCGTGCCCGCCGAGGCACCGGCGGGCAGTCCTCCATTACCGGTTTTACCAGCCGCTGTATCGGGTGCGGCACCAATCCCGCTTTATCGCCAGGAAGTTCCCGTCTGGTCGATACTGCCGCCCGCCGCCGCACAACTGACCCTAAGCGCACTCGGCACCTTCCATGATCGCCAAGGTGATCAGATGCTGCTCAATGAAACCGGGGCATTGGGCGCTGGCTGGGGCCGAGCCTATGGCAAGAACCTTGATCAGACCCGGGCCGGTACCGTGACGCCACGCCTGAATGGGTCGCTCAGTGGTTTCCAGGTGGGTAACGACCTGTACAGTTCGCAGACCTCCGGAGGTCAGTCCCAACGCACCGGTTTTTTTGTCGGTCACACGCGTTTGCAGGGGGATGTCGACGGTTTCAACGAAGGGTTCGAAGGCAAACGTGCTGGCAACGTAGAAGTTGAAGGCGACAGTTATGGCCTGTATTGGACATTGACCAACCCTGGGGGCTGGTACGTCGACACCGTCATCATGGGCACCCGGCTGGACGGCGATGCGCACTCCGAACGGGGTCTTAAGTTGGATAACCGCGGTCATGTGCTGACGTTATCAGCAGAAACCGGTTACCCCTTTCCAATCGGGGGTAATTGGGTGATTGAACCCCAGGCACAAGTCATCCACCAAAAAGTTTCGCTGGACAGCCAGGATGACGGTGTTTCCCACGTCTCATTCAATTCCGACAACGCCTGGACCGGTCGCCTCGGTGCAAGATTCAAGGGGCGCTATGAAGTCAGTGGCCGGCCGCTGGAGCCTTATGTGCGCGCCAATCTATGGCACACCTTTTCCGGCACCGACTCGGTGACCTTCGCCGGTGCTGAACGGATCGATACTGAACAGCGTTCGTCTTCGGCCGACCTGGGAGTCGGCTTGGTGCTAATCTTCGCCAAAGCAGTGAGCGTTTATGGCGGCATAGACTACAGCAGTAACATCGACAGCAATCAGCTGCGCGCGATGGCCGTAAACGTAGGGGCGAGGGTCAGTTGGTAACTGGCAGAGTGTCTCAAAAAAGTGCCAACACGAGAGTTTTTTGACGGTTTATCGAACAAACAAGCGCTTAGATACGCGCCGTAAATCAGTCACTTGTAACACACAAAATACCCATACCATTTATCGACCATTTTCTTGACGCACTGTCAACGGTCTTCTTAGCTACACCTTACTACCCCCGAAGTACCATCAGGGGCATCCCCAAGACACCCGCCAAACCGGGCGCCCAAAGGCGTGCCCCAATCCACTCGGTCGCCCCTCATTCGGGGTAGGAGAGACGCCACAGCGAGATACCGCATGCGATTGCAAGGTAGACCCCCATGAAAACTTCATTCACCCAACAAGAGATTAAAGTCACTTTTTGCACTGTCTCGAGCTCTATCCTGCTGTGCTCTACCCTGGAGGTCCAGGCGGGACCGACAGAGCAAGAAACCGCCCCGTGGTATCGCCAGGAAGTTCCGGTACTTGCCTTGCCCTCCAGCATCATCGCGCTCTATCCCGGCCACTTCGGCGCCGCATCCGATACAACAAGCTCAAGCCTGACCATCGAAGACGAAGCCCCTTCAACCTGGGATCAGGTGTACGGCAAACCGTCGCGGCAGGCGCAGACCGACTACCTGTCGCAGGGATTCTCGATCCCTGGCAGCACTGAACTCAAAGGCCCGGCGATCCTCACCTTGCAAAGCAGCAGCGGCCATACCCAGAAAGTCGGCCTGATCGGCGGCACAACCCGCTTGCAAGGCAACAGCAACGGCTTGCTGACCAGCCCGGCCCTGGCCGACCCCAACAGCGACACCCTTAACCTGCAAGGCCAGAGCCTCGGCGCTTACTGGAGCCTGATCGGCCCTCAAGGCTGGCATGTGGATTTGACGGCCAGCGGCGGCCGCGTCAGCGGCTTCAGCCGCAACGAACAGGGTGAACGACTAGCCACAGAAGGCAGTGCGATGACCTTGTCGGTGGAAGGCGGCTTCCCGATTGGCCTGACCGATAACTGGGTGGTCGAACCCCAGGCGCAATTGATCAATCAGCGCATTACCCTGGATACGCCGTACGCCGGCTCGGGCAATGCGTCATCGATCGAGCTGTCGTCCTGGAGCGGACGGGTCGGCGCCCGATTGAAAGGTAGTTACGACATCAACGGCCTGGGGGTCGAACCCTACGTGCGAACCAACTTGTGGCACACCGTGTACACCGGCAATACCGTGACGCTCGACCAGGTCGACAAGATCAGTAGCAGCCGTAATTCATCAACGGTTGAAGTGGGGTTGGGACTGGTGGCCAGAGTCACGCCAGCGGTCAGCTTGTATGTCAGCGCCGATTACAGCAGTGATGTAGATGACAATGATTTGAACGGGTTGATTGGGAGTCTGGGTGTGCGGATGCGGTGGTAAAAGTTTGTGTCGTTTTGGCTGTCACCACACCTGTAGGAGCCGAGCTTGCTCGCAATAGCGGTATGTCAGTCACCTTTGATTTCGACTGAAGTACCGCTATCGCGAGCAAGCTCGCCTCCTACAGGCGTGGCTTGCCGCGATGACAGATCAACCCTCCGGGCGCAAGATCAATACCGCCAGCGGTGGCAGGTTCAACACCAACGACAGTGCTTGCCCATGGCTCGGTGTTTCCTCGCTGAACGCCCCGCCACTGTTGCCGTAGTTGGAACCGGCATACAACGCCGCATCGCTGTTGATGACTTCGGTCCAGCGCCCGGCGAACGGCACGCCCACGCGATACCCCTCACGCGGCACCGGGGTGAAGTTGGCCACGACCAACACCGGCCTGCCCTCCTTGCTCCAGCGCAACCACGCGTAGACGCTGTTGATCGCATCGTCGCCAATCAGCCACTGGAAGCCTTGCGGGGCATCGTCCTGCTCATGCAGCGCCGGTTCTTCGCGGTACAGCCGATTGAGGTCGCCGACCAGTTTCTGCACCCCTTTGTGCTCGGGGTACTGCAACAGGTACCAGTCGAGTTGCTGATCGTGGTTCCACTCGCGCCACTGGCCGAACTCACAGCCCATGAACAACAGCTTCTTGCCTGGGTGCGTCCACATGAAGCTCAAGTAGGCGCGCAAATTGGCGAACTTTTGCCAGCGGTCACCGGGCATCTTGTCGATCAGCGAATGCTTGCCATGGACCACTTCATCGTGGGAAATCGGCAGGATGAATCGCTCGGACCAGGCGTACACCAGGCCAAAACTCAGTTCGTTGTGGTGATGCGCGCGGTACACCGGATCCTGCTGGATGTAATGCAGCGAATCGTGCATCCAGCCCATGTTCCACTTGTAGGCAAAGCCCAAACCGCCCTGTTGCGTGCTCTGGCTGACACCCGGCCACGCCGTGGATTCTTCGGCGATGACCAGCGCCCCAGGCGCCTCCAGTGCCACCACGTCGTTGAGATGGCGCAAAAAGTCGATGGCTTCGAGGTTCTCCCGACCGCCATGGCGGTTCGGCACCCATTCGCCGGCCTTGCGCGAGTAGTCGCGATAGAGCATCGAGGCCACCGCATCGACACGCAGGCCATCGACGTGGAAATGCTTGAGCCAGTGCAACCCCGAGGCCAGCATGTAACCGTGCACTTCGGTGCGGCCCAGGTTGTAGATCAGCGTGTCCCAGTCCTGATGAAAACCTTCCAGCGGGTTGCCGTATTCGTACAGCGCCGTGCCGTCGAACTGCGCCAGGCCATGGACATCGGTGGGGAAATGCGCCGGCACCCAATCGAGAATCACGCCGATTTCCGCCTGATGGCAGGCGTTGACGAACGCGGCAAAGTCATCGGGTGAACCGTACCGCGCGCTCGGGGCGAATTGCGAAAGCAGTTGATAGCCCCACGAGCCGCCGAACGGGTGCTCCATGATCGGCATCAGCTCGATGTGGGTGAACCCCAAATCCTTCACATAAGGAATCAGCCGCTCACCCAACTCGTGCCAGGTGTACTGGCGAGCGACTTCGCCCAAGTCATCCAGTTCACATTGCCAGGAACCGGCGTGCAATTCGTAGATCGACAGCGGCGCAGTCGGACGCTGACGTTCGCCCCGCGATTGCATCCACGCGTGATCCTGCCAGTCGATGGTCAGTGGTGACGCGACCTTCGAAGCGGTGTCTGGCGGCAAGGTGGTGGCCAGCGCCATCGGGTCAGCCTTGAGTGGCAAGATACCGTGGGTGCCGAGAATTTCGTATTTGTAGGCTTCGCCTGCTCGCAGACGCGGAATGAACAGCTCCCAGACACCGGTGGGATGACGCAGGCGCATCGGGTGGCGGCGACCGTCCCAGTTGTTGAAATCACCCACCACCGAAACGCGTTTGGCATTGGGCGCCCACACGGCGAAACGTACGCCGTCGATACCATCGACCGTCTTCAATTGCGCACCGAGGCAGCTGCTCAGGTCGCGGTGATTGCCTTCGGCGAACAGGTACAAATCCATTTCGCCGAGCAGTGGGCCGAAGCTGTAAGGGTCTTCGCACACCTGTTCGCCACCGGCCCAGCGAGTGCGCAACAGGTACGCCTGCGCCCGATCGAAGTGCCCGACAAACAGCCCCGGTGTCTGGGTGGCTTCAAGGTTGCCCAGTTCCTCTCCGGTGTCCCTGGCCAACACTTGCACGCTCAACGCGTCCGGCAAATAGGCTCGAATGAATTGCCCGCCGGCACCGTCGCCATGGGGACCGAGAATTGCAAAAGGGTCGTGATGTTCGGCGCGCACCAACGCATCGATATCCCGAGACCTGGGCAGTAGCGCCTCTTTGGCGTGACCCTGTTCCTTGTTCGAGAAACTCATGACTACTCTCCACCAAGATCGGAAAAGGGTTTAAGCCCACTCAATAATCCATACAAGCCGTGCAAGGGCACCGGCAGCCAAGTGGGTCGATTTTCGGCCTCATACGCCACTTCATAGGCCGCCTTCTCCAGACCGAACAACGCCAGCGCGGCGTCCTCGCCTTCCGGATCTTGCCACGCATGAGCAAGACTAGCTGCCGCCAGCCGATAAGCGTCGACAAATGCCTGTTTTGCTTCAATCAAGTAGCGCTCGGCCACCCGTTGGCGGGCAGCCTGTGCCTGCGCGGTGTTGTCGACGTTGTGCACATTGATCGTCATCGCAGCGGCGTAATCGAAAGAGCGCAACACACCACTGACATCCTTGTATGGGCTGTGCTTACCCCGACGTTCATGCAACGTCCGCGCCGGCTCGCCCTCGAAATCGATCAGGTAGGCGTCACCCTTGATCACCAGCACCTGCCCCAGGTGCAAATCACCGTGGACACGCAGGCGCAAACCACCGGCGGCTTTTTTACCGAGTTCCAGCACATGGCCAAGGATGGTTTTTTTGTTGTCCAGCAAACGACTGACCAAGGCGTTGTCCGCCGGGCTCAGTTCATTTTGATGGTGTTTGAGCAACTTCAGTGCATGTTCCATTTGCGCTGCCACATCCTTGGCCGAGGCCAGCGCTTCTTTCTGTGTGGTGACCTGCGGGGCGAAGTCCGGGTCTTTCGTCGGGGTCGCGAGTACCTGATGCATTTCCCCGAGGCGCTGGCCGAGCATGCCGGCAAAATCCTTCAGCTCGCCGAGTGCGTTGTAGTGCTGCTCCTGCTCGGACACGGCGTCGGCCAACTCGTCACGCAAGGCGCGTTCAAGGTTGTTCTGAGTCCATTCCCAGGCATCGCCCTGATTGCTCAAATAGCCCTGAGCGATCATCAACAACGTGTCCTCGCCTTGTTCATCGCGGCGAACCACCGAGCCCAGCAACGGCGAAATATTGGCAAACCCGGCCTGGGTCAGGTATGCGCTCATTTCCAGTTCCGGGTGCACACCCGAGGCGAGTTTGCGGATCAGTTTGAGCACCAGGCTGTTGCCGATCACCACCGAACTGTTGGATTGCTCGGCGGACAGATAACGCACAGGCGATTCGTCGGTCAGACCGAGTTTCGCCAGCTCTGCGGTCGGTTCGAACCGGATGTCACCCGCGCTCGAAGGCAGCACTGTGTCGTTGTGCATGCCTTGCAACACTGCACGGACAAAGTGTTCAAGACTAAAGGCGTCGGTGATCAACCCCACCTGACGCCCGCGTCGCACCCGCGACAAGGCCAATTGCTGGGGCAGCGCGGCCCCCACCTGGTCTTCGGGGATAAAGCCGAACGGCAACTGATAGCGATGGGTCTGGCCGGCACTCGTCACTTCGATTTCGCTCAGCAGCACCGGGTGCAGCGGATCACCGAAACGCACGCCGTAGGCCAGGCTGACCTGTTCGATGGCCGCGTCCTTGCCGGCAAACCAGCGACGGTTTTGCAGCCAGCTTGGCAGGATGCCTTGCTCCAGCGTGCCACGGGACGGCGCCTCGAGCAGTTCTTCCATGCGCTTCTTCAGCACCAGCGTGGTGAAGTCCGGCAGGCTCTGCGCCGGTTCAACGTGCCAGCTCGGCATCTGGTTTTCGGCTGCAAGCCCGAACCAATAGAAGCCGTAAGGCGCCAGCGTCAGCAAGAAATTCAACTGACCAATCGGTGGAAAGGCGTTACCGCCGAGCATCTCCACCGGCACCATGCCGACGTAGGCCGACAGGTCGAGTTCTGCCGCTTGCGCGCTGCGCGAGACGTTGGCCACACACAGGATGATTTCGTGTTTGCCATCGGCCCCGGTGAATTCACGGGTGTAGGCCAGAATCCTGCGATTGCTCGGCGACAGCATTTTCAGCGTACCGCGCCCGAACGCCTTGGATTGTTTGCGCACGGCGAGCATGCGCCGGGTCCAGTTGAGCAACGAATGCGGATCGCCCGCCTGGGTTTCGACGTTGACCGACAGGTAGCCGTATTGCGGGTCCATGATCGGCGGCAGCACCAGGCTGGCCGGGTCGGCGCGCGAAAACCCGCCGTTACGGTCGATCGACCATTGCATCGGGGTGCGCACGCCGTCACGGTCACCGAGGTAGATGTTGTCGCCCATGCCGATTTCATCGCCGTAATACAGGGTCGGCGTGCCCGGCATCGACAGCAGCAAACTGTTGAGCAGTTCCACGCGACGACGATCGCGCTCCACCAAGGGCGCGAGGCGCCGGCGAATCCCCAGGTTGATCCGCGCCCGACGGTCGGCCGCGTAGTAATTCCACAGGTAATCGCGCTCCTTGTCGGTGACCATTTCCAGGGTCAGCTCATCGTGATTGCGCAGGAAAATCGCCCACTGACAGTTGGCCGGGATCTCCGGCGTCTGGCGCAGGATGTCGGTGATCGGGAAGCGATCCTCCTGAGCCAGCGCCATGTACATGCGCGGCATCAACGGAAAATGAAAGGCCATGTGGCACTCGTCGCCGTTCAAACCCTTGGCGTCGGTGTCGCCGAAATACAACTGGGTGTCTTCCGGCCATTGATTGGCTTCGGCCAACAGCATGCGGTCCGGGTAATTGGCGTCGATCTCGGCACGAATCTGCTTTAAGACATCATGGGTTTCGGGGAGGTTTTCGTTATTGGTGCCGTCACGTTCGATCAGGTACGGGATGGCATCCAGGCGCAGACCGTCGATGCCCATGTCGAGCCAGTAACGCATGACCGAGAGCACGGCTTTCATGACTTGCGGGTTATCGAAGTTCAGGTCGGGCTGGTGGGAGTAGAAACGGTGCCAGAAGTACTGGCCGGCGACCGGGTCCCAGGTCCAGTTGGATTTCTCGGTGTCGAGAAAGATGATGCGCGTGCCGTCGTATTTTTGATCGTCATCGGACCAGACGTAGAAGTCTCGCGCCGCCGAACCGGGTTTGGCCTTGCGTGCGCGCTGGAACCAGGCGTGCTGATCCGAGGTGTGGTTGATGACCAGTTCGGTAATCACCCGCAGGCCACGCTTGTGCGCCTCGGCAATGAAGCGTTTGGCGTCGGCCATGGTGCCGTAATCGGCATGCACGCCACGGTACTCGGCGATGTCGTAGCCATCGTCGCGGCGCGGCGAGGGGTAGAACGGCAACAGCCAGATGGTATTGACGCCAAGGTCGGCGATGTAATCGAGTTTGGCGATCAAGCCCGGAAAGTCGCCGATCCCGTCATTGTTGGAGTCGAAAAACGATTTGACGTGAACCTGATAGATCACCGCGTCCTTGTACCAGAGCGGGTCTTTGATGAACGTGGCTGCCTTGGGTTTCTTCGCCATTTGAAACTCCTGTTAAAAACAGAAAACGCCACACCCCAGATCATTCCCACGCTCTGCGTGGGAATGCCTCAACGGACGCTCCGCGTTCGGCTCCGGGTGGGACGCGGAGCGTCCCGGGCTTCATTCCCACGCAGAGCGTGGGAATGATCGTGCTAGACGGTAATCCGCCAGATCCCGAACGGCTGGTAGGCCGGGTCGATGCGCATGAACTGGTACTTGCCATACCAGGTCCAGCGGTGGCCGTTCATCAAGTCCTCGCCCTGGGTGCTGGCGTCATCGGGCAGGCCCATTTCCCACAGCGGCAATTCGAAAGTGGCTTCTTGAACGTTGTGTGGGTCCAGGCTGACCGCCACCAAAATGAAGTTGCCGCCGTCCGCGCTGCGTTTGCCGAAATACAGAATGTTGTCGTTCCAGGCGTTATAGACCTTCAAACCCAGGTGCGTGTGCAGCGCCGGGTTTTGCCGACGAATCCGGTTGAGCTGGGCAATTTCAGCAATGATGTTGCCCGGCGCATTGAAGTCCCGCGGGCGGATTTCGTACTTCTCGGAGTCGAGGTATTCCTCTTTGCCCGGTATCGGCGCCGCCTCACACAACTCGAAGCCCGAGTACATGCCCCACAAACCCGAACCCATGGTCGCCAGCGCCGCGCGGATCAGAAAGCCCGCGCGCCCCGACTCATGCAGGAAAAACGGGTTGATGTCCGGGGTATTGACGAAAAAATTCGGCCGGTAGCATTCGCGCCACGGTGACTCGTTGAGCTCGGTGAAATACGTCGCCAGCTCATGCTTGGTATTGCGCCAGGTGAAGTAGGTGTAGCTCTGCGAATAGCCGACCTTGCCCAGCCGCGCCATCATCGCCGGCGTGGTAAAGGCTTCCGCGAGGAAAATCACCTCGGGGTACAGCGCCCGCACATCGGCGATCAGCCACTGCCAGAACGGCAGCGGTTTGGTGTGAGGGTTGTCGACGCGAAAGATCTTCACACCCTCTTCAACCCAACCGACCACGATGTCGCGCAGTTCGACCCAAAGGCTCGGGATGGCATCGTTAGCGTAGAAGTCGACGTTGACGATGTCCTGGTATTTCTTCGGCGGGTTTTCGGCGTATTTGATCGTGCCGTCCGGCCGCCAGTTGAACCAGCCCGGGTGCTGCTGCAACCACGGGTGGTCCTGGGAACACTGAATCGCAAAATCGAGGGCGATTTCAATCCCGTAGTCCGCCGCCGTGGCGACCAGGTGGCGGAAGTCTTCGCGGGTGCCCAGTTGCGAGTGAATCGCCTCATGCCCGCCCTCTTCGCTGCCGATGGCATAGGGACTGCCCGGATCGTCCGGACCGGCAGTCAGGGAGTTGTTCGGGCCTTTTCGGTAGCTGCGTCCGATGGGATGAATCGGCGGGAAATACAGGACGTCGAATCCCATGTCCTGAATCATCGGCAACCGCGAGTGCACGTCATTGAACGTGCCGTGACGGGCCGGATCATCGGTGATCGAGCGCGGGAACAGCTCATACCAACTGGCGAACTGCGCCAGCTCCCGCTCGACATCCAGCGGGTACTCCGGGCTCAGGCTCACGTAGGCGCGATGATCGGCCTGAGCCATCAGCTCGGCGCTACGTTGGTGCACAAACAGCGCGACCTGCTCGTTTTCGAGCAGGCCGGACAACTCATGGTGCAACGCCGCCAATTGTTCGCTTAACGGACCTTCGCTGCGCCCGGCGGCCTGCTGGACCAGCGTGCGTCCTTCCTGCAACTCAAGACTGACGGGGATTCGCGCTGCGTGCTTCTTTTCCAGTTCGTAGCAGAAACTGGCGAACTGATCGATCCAGGCCTCGATGCAGAACAGATAGCGCCCCTGACGCTCGACGCGGAACTGGCCCTGCCAGCCATTGTTGCCCTGGTCGGCCATGACTTCACTTTGCCAGATGTCATCGCCGTCGGCGCGCCAGCGCAGCCGCACCGCCAGTTTGTCGTGACCGTCGGCAAACACTTTGCTGGACACCACCACGTCCTGCCCCACCACGGCTTTGACGGCGAACTGTCCGCCATCAAGGGTCGGCTGGGTGTTTTCAATCGCGATTCGCGGCAGCAGTAACGCCTGCGACAGCGGCATGTGAGGGTTGTAGTTCAGCTCTGTCGGTTTTTGCGCAGTCATCGAGCATCGCTCCTTCACGCCCCATGGACGCTCTTGTACCGGGTTTCCCTGAATGGATTCGCTTAGGTTGGGAGCCACCGGATTCGATAAAAGTTCAGAGTGATTTGCCCAGGCTGATTGCCGGGGAATCAATTCGCGCGTCAGCAGGTCAATCCACTTAAGCACGAGTTACGCCATGTGCCACCGCAGACTGACACTCGGAGATTTCAACAATGAGTATTCCAATCCCCGCCGAAACGCCTGATCCGAACATCGACAGCCCGGTCATTCCACCCACCGAACCGGAGCCGGTGCCCGAGCAAGACCCGCCCGGCACCCAACCACCACCGCGGGAAGAACCACCGAGCACAATGCCGCCAGTGATTGTGAAACCGTGCTCATGACAATGACGGCGATGATCGTTCCCACGCTCTGCGTGGGAATGCCTCAACGGACGCTCCGCGTCCAGCTCCAAATGGGACGCAGAGCGTCCCGGGCTCTCATGCCACCAGGCGTTCATGCTGGGGTCCTTGTGCGTGTTGTTAGCGGGTGGACCGCGCTGACCACTAATCGGTTGCAGCGAACGATGGTCGTCAAATGCGCCCTAACGTTCATGTACTAGCAGAAAAAAGGACCCGCCCCATGACCGTGCGCATCGAAAACCAGACCTGCTTTTTTATCCTGGAGAACGGCGAGGAAATTCGCCTGTGCCCCGACGTCACCATCATCACCGACTCGGAAAAAGCCATGTCCGCTGTCGACCTGAACGGACAGCGCGTCTACATCACCGAAGCAGAAGCCGACGCATTGACCGTAGCAGGCGCGGTGGACGGTCGCCGGCATTTGAAGGTCACCGACAGTGATTCGGTGATTTGACTGACGCTGATCAACACTGTCCGCGCACGTCTGATTCACGCACGCACGTCCTGCTGTGGCAGGTGCTTCAAGTTGTCGCAGGTAGCGGGTCAGCGCTCATCTGATCCGCTTTTTATTGCAATACCTGAGTCTGTTATGCAAACAGATCGACGCTCATAGTGCGCTGGCCTGATGGAGGCTGATGAGCGACAGACCATGAGCGATAGAATCCCCGTCCGATTAGTTGAAAGCGCCCCTGTACAGACTTTTGAGCCTTCGCGTCCAAAGCTGAAGGCCAAGTCCAGCGACAACTTGATCCATACCCGCAGTTTTACCGGCCTGTTCCGCACCTTGCGCCTGAGCGGTGCGGGTTTTCTGTTTTTACTGTTTTTCGGCACGGTGTGGCTGAACTGGGGCGACCGCCAGGCGGTGCTCTGGGACCTTTCCGAGAGCAAATTCCACATCTTTGGCGCGACCTTCTGGCCGCAGGATTTCATCCTGCTCTCGGCGCTGCTGATCATCGCCGCATTCGGCCTGTTTGCGATCACCGTGTTCGCGGGCCGGGTCTGGTGCGGGTACACCTGCCCGCAGAGTTCCTGGACCTGGATCTTCATGTGGTGCGAGAAGATCACGGAAGGCGAGCGCAACCAGCGAATCAAGCTGCAAGCCGCGCCATGGGGCTTGAACAAACTCTTGCGCCGCTCAGCCAAGCACACGCTGTGGCTGGCGATCAGCCTGCTCACCGGCCTGACATTTGTCGGCTACTTCACACCGATCCGGCCGCTGGCCGAAGAACTGCTGACCTGGCATATGGGCGGTGTCAGCCTGTTCTGGGTGCTGTTCTTTACCGGTGCCACTTACATCAACGCCGGTTGGTTGCGTGAAGCCGTGTGCATGCACATGTGCCCGTATGCGCGGTTCCAGAGTGTGATGTTCGACAAGGACACCCTGACCATTTCTTATGATGCTGCCCGAGGCGAAAATCGTGGCCCGCGCAAACGTGAGGTGAAACCGGCCGAAGTCGGCCTGGGTGACTGCATCGACTGTCAGTTGTGCGTGCAGGTCTGCCCGACCGGCATCGACATTCGCGATGGCTTGCAGATGGAATGCATCGGTTGCGCGGCCTGCATCGACGCCTGTGATTCGATCATGGACAAAATGGGCTACGCCCGCGGGCTGATCAGCTATACCTCGGAACATGAATTGCAGGGTGGCAAGACGCACCTGCTACGGCCACGGCTGATCGGTTACACGGCGGTGCTGCTGGTGATGATCGGCGCCCTCGCCCTCGCGCTGGTGGAGCGGCCAATGGTGTCGCTGGACGTGAGCAAGGACCGTGGACTGTTCCGCGAGAACAGCCAGGGCCAGATCGAAAACATCTACAGCCTGAAGGTCATCAACAAAACACAGCAGCGTCAGGACTATCGTTTGACCTTGGTCGAGGGTGACGGCTTTCAGTTGCAGGGCAAAACGCAGCTGAGCCTGGCGCCCGGCGAGATTGTCGATGTGCCGGTGTCGGTGGCAATGACCACGGAGCGGCCAGCCAGCAGCTCGCAGGCGATCACGTTCAGGGTTGTCGACAGTGATGAACCGGACATTTATAGCGAAGCGAAGAGCCGGTTTGTTGCGCCGATGAACCGCTGATCCCTTAGACTGCGGTGCTGCCATTCGCGGGCAAGCCCGCTCCCACAAGGACATCGCAATACCTGTGGGAGCGAGCCTGCTCGCGAAGAAGTCACCTCGGTTTTTCTGAATATCACCCATCCAGGCACCCGATGAAACGCTACGAAAAATTCGCCGACGACATCGCCGAACTGATCCGCTCCGGCGTCCTCGGTCCCGGCCAGCGCGTGCCATCCGTGCGCTACGCCAGTCAAACCTACGGCGTCAGTCCGTCCACGGTGTTCCAGGCCTATTACCTGCTCGAACGCCGAGGCCTGATCCGCGCCCGGCCGCGCTCCGGCTACTTCGTCAACGCCCACGCCCCGAGCCCGTTTTCGGAGCCGGTAATCAGCAGCCAAGTCAACGAGTCCACCGAAGTCGACGTCAGTGAACTGGTGTTCTCGGTGCTCGACTCGATCAAGGACCCTAATACCGTCGCGTTCGGCTCCGCCTTTCCCAGCCCCTCCCTGTTCCCGCTGCAACGCCTGTCGCGCTCGCTGGCCAGCGCTGCCCGGGAAATGGACCCGCGCATGGTCGTCACTGACATGTCGCCCGGCAACCCGCAATTGCGTCGACAAATCGCCCTGCGCTACATGGTCGGCGGGCTGATGCTGCCGATGGAAGAGTTGCTGATCACCAACGGCGCGCTGGAAGCTTTGAACCTGTGCCTGCAAGCGGTCACGGAACCCGGCGACCTGGTGGCTATTGAAGCGCCGGCGTTCTACGCGTGCCTGCAAATTCTGGAACGCCTGAAACTCAAGGCGGTGGAGATTCCGGTGCACCCTCGGGACGGCATCGACCTGGGTGTACTGGCCCAGACGCTGGAACGTCATCCGATCAAAGTCTGCTGGTGCATGACCAGCTTCCAGAACCCCATGGGCGCGACCATGCCCGAGGCGAAAAAGCAGGAATTGGTCGAGTTGCTGCGCCGTCATCAAGTACCGCTGATTGAAGATGATGTCTACGCCGAGCTGTATTACGGTCAGCAGGCGCCGAAACCGGCCAAGGCGTTTGATACGCAAGGGTTGGTGATGCATTGCGGCTCGTTCGCCAAAAGCCTGGCCCCCGGATACCGCATCGGTTGGGTCGCCGCCGGGCGTTACGCGCAAAAAATTGAACGCTTGAAACTCATGACCTCACTGTGCGCCTCGATGCCGGCGCAGGCAGCCATCGCCGATTACCTGCAACACGGTGGTTACGACCGGCATTTGCGTAAGTTGCGTTACGCCCTCGAAGAACAGCAAAGCGCCATGCTCGCCGCCATCGCCCGCTATTTTCCGGCACAGACCCGCGTCAGCCAACCGGCCGGCGGCTATTTCCTGTGGCTGGAATTACCGGCGCAGATGGATTCGCTGAAGTTGTTCCAGATGGCTTTGGCGCAGGGCATCAGCATCGCGCCGGGGCCGATTTTTTCGCCGACGCAGCGGTTTCGCAACTGCATCCGCTTGAATTACGGCAGCCCCTGGAATGAGGCGGCGGAGAAAGCCATGGAGACGTTGGGGCGGATTGTGCGGTCGTTCTGAACGATTGATGGTGCCGCTCGTTCCCACGCTCTGCGTGGGAATGCCGCTACGGACGCTCCGCGTTCGGCACTGGAAAGTGACGCAGAGCGTCACAGGATGCATTCCCACGCAGAGCGTGGGAACGATCAATCCCAATGGCTAAGGCTTACCGCCCACCGCCGAGATCAACAAACGTCCCGGTCGCATAAGAAGCCTTGTCCGACAACAACCAGACAATCGCCTCCGCTACTTCATCCGGGCGTCCGCCGCGCGCCATCGGAATCGCCGATTCAAGCTTGCTGACCCGGTCCGGGTCAYCGCTCAGGGCATGGAAGTCGGTGAAGATGAAGCCCGGCCGCACGGCATTGACGCGAATGCCCTCGCCCGCGACCTCCTTGGACAAGCCGATGGTAAAGCTGTCCAGCGCACCTTTGGACGCGGCGTAATCCACGTACTCGTTGGGCGAGCCCAAACGCGAGGCCACCGAAGACACGTTAACGATGCTGCCACCCTGTCCGCCGTGTTTGGGTGACATGCGCAGGACCGCGTGCTTGGCGCAAAGTATCGGTGCCAGGACGTTGGTCTTGAGGATTTTGAGAATGCGGAATTCGGACATTTCGTCGACCCGGGATTTGTGCCCGACGGTGCCGGCGTTGTTCACCAGCGCCGTAACCCGACCCAGTTCGGTGTCCACCCGGTGGAACAGCGCGATCACTTCATCTTCAATGCTGACATCTGCGCGCACCGCAATGGCTTGAGCGCCCAGTGCTCGAACTTGCTCCAGCACGCTTTGCGCGGCGGTCTCGTCAGATTGGTAGTTGATACAAACCCGATATCCCTGCCTGGCGGCCAACAGAGCAGTAGCGGCACCGATACCGCGACCGCCACCGGTGATGACGATGACTTTGTCCATGTAGGCGTTCCCCCATTCCAGCGTAAGCAATCGGAATCAAGGATAACCGTCATTGCCGGCTTTTGCATGGTCACACATCAACAGACATTACCAACACCCCGCCACGCTACCGTCCGTAGCAGCTACCGAGCCTGCGAGGCTGCGTCCGGCTGCGAAGCAGTCGTAAGACCTTCACAGCGGCCTGTTTGAAACACCACGCCGCTAGATTTCACGACAGCTGCGCTGCCGGACGCAGCCTCGCAGGCTCGGCAGCTGCTACAGACGGTGGGATCTTCAGGCCGTCGACAGTTTCTCTGCGCGCCGGATGTCCACCATGAAGCGGTCGGCCGGCTGCGGGTGCCCTAGCAGATAGCCTTGCAACGAATCACACCCCAGTTTGGTCAGGAAGTCTTGCTGCACGCCGGTTTCGACACCTTCGGCGACGATCCGCAAGCCCAGGGCCTGACCGAGTGCAACAATCGCCGAGACAATCGCCGCGTCGTCGCTGTCGTGTTCCAAGTCGCGGACAAACCCACGGTCAATCTTCAACTCATTAGCGGGCAGGCGCTTGAGGTACATCAAGCTCGAATAACCCGTCCCGAAATCATCGATGGACAGATCGACGCCCATGGTCGAGAGCTCCTGCAACACCGTCATGCTGGCGTCCGCATCGCTCATGGCGGTGGTTTCGGTGATTTCCAGGGTCAGGCTATTGGCCGGCAGCCGGTGCGTGCTCAGGGCCTTGGCCACACTTTGAACCAGGCCTGCATGGCAGAACTGCAACGCCGAGAGGTTCACCGCGATCCGCCAGTCGGTGTAACCCTGCACATACCATTCGCGCATCTGACGGCAGGCTTCGTTGAGCACCCACTCGCCAAGCGGAATGATCAGCCCGGTCTTTTCCGCCAGATCAATAAAAGTGTCCGGCAGCATCATGCCCCGTGTCGGGTGTTCCCACCGCAGCAGCGCTTCGGCGCCCACCGGCCGGCCGTTGCTGGCGTCGAACTTGGGCTGGTAATAGAGGCTGAACTGTTCCTGATCGAGCGCATTGCGCAGGTCTTGCAACAATTGAAGCTGTTTGCGCGCGTTGCTGTTCATCGACGCGTCGAAGAAGCTGTAGCCGTTTTTACCGGCGCCCTTGGCGTGGTACATCGCCGCGTCGGCGTTCATCAGCAAATCCTGGGCGTTCTGGCCGTTACCCGGGTATAGCGCGATGCCGACGCTGGCGGAAATCTGCAAGTCATGTTCAGCCACCCGGAACGAGCGCGCGATCAACCCCACCTGACGCGCCGCCAGGCCGAGCGCGTCATCCGGCTCGGCGAGCCGCACCAGCAGCACAAATTCATCGCCGCCGATGCGCGCCAACGTGTCCTGGCTACGCAAATCTTCACGCAGGCGCAACCCGACTTCGCGCAACAACTGATCGCCCATGTGGTGGCCAAAGGCATCGTTGACCGGTTTGAAACCATCCAGGTCGATGAACATCAGCGCAAAACAGCCACCCTGCTCCTTGACCTTGGACATGGCCTGCTCGATGCGATCAGCCAGCAAGACGCGATTGGGCAAACCGGTCAGGGGGTCGTGCAAGGCCAGTTGGGTCAGTTCGCGGTTAGCCTCGGTCAGTGAGCGCGCCAGGTCAGCGGTGCGTGCTTCCAGTCGCGCATCGAGCACTGACGTCAGCAAAGCGATGCTCAACACCGCCAGCGTGGTGATCAGCACCAGATTGTCCAGGCCCTTGCCATTCAAGCCGCTGGCAGCAGCGCCACAGAAACTGCCCTCAGGAAAGCGCGCTGCCGCCATGCCGGTGTAGTGCATGCCGACGATGGCGATGCCCATGACCACCGCCGCGCCGCCACGGAACAGACCCACATACGGCGTGTGCTGTCGCAGCCGGAAGGCGATCCAGAGAGCCACGCCCGAGGCGCCAACGGCGATCAGCAGCGAGGTGCCAAACAGCGTCGGGTCGTAATCGATGCCCGGTTGCATGCGCATGGCGGCCATGCCGGTGTAGTGCATCGCACTGATCCCGGCACCCATCACCAACGCGCCGAACGCCAGTTGCCAGGCCGGCAACCGTGGCTGGCTGACCAGCCACAGGGCAAATCCGCAAGAAAGGATCGCGGTCAGCAGCGACAGCAATGTGATGGTGAAGTCGTAGCCCAGGTCGATCGGCAAATTGAACGCGAGCATGCCGATGAAGTGCATCGACCACACCCCGATGCCCATGGCGAAGGCTCCGCCCGCCGTCCACAAATGCACCGCCCGGCCTCTGGCCGTAGCGATACGCCCGGTCAGGTCGAGCGCGGTATAGGACGCGAGAATCGCTACACAGAGCGAAATGATAACCAGCGTGGGGGAATAGCTACCGATCAGCATGAGACTTCTCGCGAGCGCCCGGCGTAGAGGGTTTTTACTCTGGGGGCAAATGCCGGCGATTGTACTGATTGCGTAAAAGAACGCACTTACAAAATAACCAAATAGCCATCAACCCGATGAAACGCTTGTTTGATGCCCGCAAGGCTGCATTAGCTTGTAGCAGCTGCCGAGCAGCGCGAGGCTGCGTTAGCTTGTAGCAGCTGCCGAGCAGCGCGAGGCTGCGTTCGGCTGCGAAGCAGTCGTAAATCCACCGCACGCGGTTTTCCTGAAACACCGCGTCGCCTGGTTTCACGACTGCTTCGCAGCCGAACGCAGCCTCGCGCTGCTCGACAGCTGCTACAAGCTAACGCTGCCTCGCGCTGCTCGACAGCTGCTACGAGCAAACGCGGGCTCGGCAGCGACTACAGGGKGACTACTGGTTTTCGCTGACCTGCAACGCCCCGTCCCAACCGCCACCCAGCGCGGCAATCAATTGCACGCTGGCAATCAACCGGCTCTGCAATAAATCCAGCACGTTGCGCTCGTTACTCAGTGCCGTGGCTTGAACCACCACCACATCCAGATAAGCAATCAAACCGGCCTTGTACTGATTCTGGGTCAGGCGCAACGAGATACGCGCCGCCTCCAGCGCTTCCTGGCGCACGCCGGCTTCCTGCTCCAGCACCTTGAGCTGCACCAGGTAGTTTTCCACTTCACGGAAGCCATCGAGCACGGTCTGGCGGTACTTGGCCACCGTCTCGTCGTAGGCGGCTTCGCTGCGATCGACTTCGGCCGAACGCTGGCCGCCATCAAACAAGGTCATTGCCAACTGCGGTCCGACCGACCAGAAGCGATTGGGTACGCTGATCCAGTTGGAATAGGTGCTGCTGCTATACCCGCCGTTCATGCTCAAGGTGAAATCCGGGTAATAGGCAGCCTTGGCCACGCCGATGTTGGCGTTGGCCGCCATCACTGAACGCTCGGCGGAAGCGATGTCCGGGCGACGTTCAAGCAATTGCGAAGGCAGGCCCACCGGCACTTCGGGCAAGGTCGGGATGGTGGTGGTTTCCGCCAGACTAAACTCGGCCGGGGGCAGCCCGATCAATACGGCGATAGCGTTCTCGAACTGGGCGCGCTGCCAGATCAGGTCAACCATGTCTGCCTGCGTGCTTTTGAGTTGAGTCTGCGCCTGCGCCACCGCGTCTCGCCCGGACACACCGGCGCGGTATTGGTTTTCGGTCATTGTCAGCGAACGCTGATAAGCCTCGACTGTCGCTTCAAGCAAGCGCTTCTGTTCATCGATCACGCGCAATTGCAGGTAGTTCTGCACCAGCTCCGACTGCTGACTCAGACGCATGGCAGCCAGGTCGGCATAGCTTGCCTGGGCGTTGGCGGTGTCGGCTTCAAGGCCTCGGCGTAATTTGCCCCACACGTCCGCTTCCCAACTGACACCGGCCTGGGCGGTGTAGGTGTCACGAATACCGCTGGAGGAACTGGTCAGGCTCGAATTGCTGCTGCCGGTGCCCTGGCTGGAGCGGTTTTTACCGACGGTCAAATCAACCGTCGGAAAAAACGCCCCGCGGGCACTGCGCACCAAGGCTTGTGCCTGGCGGTATTGTGCCTCGGACTGGGCCACGGTCTGGTTGGAGCTGTTGAGTTTTTCGATCAGGCCATTGAGCTGCTGATCGCCATACAACTCCCACCAGGCACCGCGTGCCAGGGAATCGCTGGGGCTGGCCTGACGCCACCCCGCCGCTTCCTTGTACTGCACCGGCGCGGCCGCTTGCGGGCGCTGATAATCCGGGCCCACGGCACATGCGCTGAGCATTGCCGCGCACAGCGCCAGGCTCAGCAAACGCGAGCCTCGGGCAGCGGCCAGCGGGGCGGCCAGATGGATAAGCGAACGGTCAGTCATAGCGGAGTTTCCAAAGCAGCATCGGTACGTACCCCACGCCATTTATTGAAGCGATGGCGCAGTTTGTCGAGATAGAGGTAAACCACTGGCGTGGTGTAAAGGGTCAGCACCTGGCTGAAAATCAGCCCGCCGATGATGGTCAGGCCCAGTGGCTGGCGCATTTCCGCACCTTCGGCACGGCTCAGCAGCAACGGCACGGCACCGAGGATCGCCGCCAGCGTGGTCATCAGGATCGGTCGCAGGCGTTGCAGGCAAGCACTGCGAATCGACTCCAGCGGTGCCAGGCCTTGATGGCGTTCAAGTTGCAGCGCGAGGTCGATCATCAGGATGGCGTTTTTCTTCACCACGCCAATCAGCAGGAACAGGCCCAGCAGCGAAATCAAACTGAACTCGCCGCCCAGCGCGTAGATCGAGAGCAATGCACCGACCCCGGCCGACGGCAAGGTCGACAGAATCGTCAGCGGATGAATGTAGCTTTCATACAGCACACCCAACACCAGATAGACCGCCAACAGCGCGCCGAGAATCATCCACGGCTGGCTCTTCTGGGTCGCGGCGAACGCATCGGCGGTGCCCGCCATTTTCGCGATCACGTCTTCGGGAAGTCCGAGCGTGGCAATCGCCCTTTCGATGGCTGCGGCGCCCTGCTCTACCGTCACGCCTTCGGCCATGTCGAACGACAGGCTTTCGGAGGCAAACTGGCCTTCGTGGCTGACCCGGTCGTTTTCCAGGCTTCTTTCGTAATGGGCGATGGTCGACAACGGAATCCGTGCGCCATCGGCTGTAATCACCTGCACCTGTTTGAGGGTGATCGGGTCCTGTGCGTATTTCGGATTGACCTCCATCACCACCTGATATTGGTTGAGGCTGTCGTAAATCGTTGAGATTTGCCGCTGGCTATAGGCGTTGTTAAGCACCGAGGTGACCATGTCCATGTCGACGCCCAGGCGCTTGGCCTGATCGCGATCGACAATCAGCGTGACTTGTTGCGCACCACGACCTTCCCGAGCGTCAATCGCCGTCAACTCCGGCAGCGCCTTGAGCGCGGTGACGACTTTTGGATACCACTCGCGTAACGCGCCCAGATCACCGCTTTGCAGGATGTAGGAATACTGCGACGACGTCTGTTCGCGACCGCCGCCAAATTGCAGGTCCTGGTCCGCCATCAGCATCAACTGTGCGCCAGGGACCTTGGGCATTTCCTTGCGCAGGCGCTCGATGACTTTTTGCGCGGAAATGTTGCGTTCCTTGATCGGTTTCAGGCGCACCAGCATGAACGCGTTATTGGTGCCGTTGCTGCCGCCAATGAACCCGGCGACGCTTTCCACCGCGTCGTCCTTGAGCACGGCGCGGCGGAAGGTTTCCATTTTCGGCTGCATCACGCTGAACGACAGACCGTCGTCACCGCGCACGAAACCGATGAGCTGACCGGTATCCTGCTGCGGCAAAAACGTCTTGGGCACCACCACGTACAACGCGATATTCACTCCGATCGTCACAAACAGGCTGAGCAAGGTCAATCGGCGGTGGCGCAATACCCAGTCCAGGCTCGTCGCGTATTTGCCGACCATCCATTCGTTGGCGCGCTGGCTCCAGCGCTGCAAACGGTTTTCCTGGCCCGGCGTATGCGGCTTCAGCCAGCGGGCGCAGAGCATCGGCGTCAGCGTCAGCGAAACCACCAGCGACACGACGATGGACGCTGCCAGGGTGATGGAAAACTCACGGAACAGGCTTTCAATGATGCCGCCCATGAACAGGATCGACAGGAACACCGCGACCAATGAAACGTTCATCGACAGCAAGGTAAAGCCGACTTCCTGGGCGCCCAGGTACGCGGCCTTCATCGGTGGCACGCCTTCGTCGATGTGCCGGGAGATGTTCTCCAGTACAACGATGGCGTCGTCGACCACCAGACCGGTGGCCAGGATCAGCGCCATCAGCGACAGGTTATTCAGCGAGAAGCCATAGAGGTACATCACCGCAAAGGTGCCCACCAGCGACACCGGGACCGCCAGTGTCGGAATCAGCGAGGCACGGAAGTTACCGAGGAACAGGAAGACCACCAGAATCACCAGCGTCACCGCGATCAGCAGGGTCATTTCCGCTTCGTGCAGGGTCGCCTTGATCACCGGCGAACGGTCCATCGCCAGGTTCAGCTTGACACTGGCCGGCAGCACCGCCTGCAACGCCGGCAGCTGCGCCTTGATCTCGTTGACCGTCTCGATGATGTTGGCGCCCGCCTGACGGTTGATCACCAGCAACACCGCCGCGTCGTCGTTGAAGAAGCCGCTGTTGTAGCGGTCCTCGACGCCATCGCTGACCTTGGCCACATCCTTCAGACGCAAGGCTGCACCGCCGTTGTAGTGGATGATGAGCGACTCGTAATCCTTGGCTTTTTCCAGCTGATCGTTGGCCTGCACTTGCCACAACCGCTCGCCGTCTTCGACCGAGCCCTTGGGCCGACGCACGTTGGCATTGGCGATGGTGTTGCGCACATCATCCAGCGCCACGCCGTACTGATTGAGCGCCTGCGGCTCGAGTTCGATACGCACCGCCGGCAACGAACTGCCGCCGATCTGCACTTCGCCCACGCCCTGCACTTGTGACAGGCTCTGGGACAGGATCGTCGAGGCCAGATCGTAGAGTTGGCCCTTTTCCAGCACGTCCGACGTCAGCGACAACACCATGATCGGTGCCTGGGACGGGTTGACCTTTTTGTAGGTCGGCATGCTGCGCATCCCGCTCGGCAGCAGGTTACGCGAGGCGTTGATCGCGGCTTGCACTTCCCGGGCCGCACCGTTGATGTCGCGGTCGAGGTCAAATTGCAGGATCACCCGGGTCGAGCCCTGACTGGAGCGGCTGCTCATGGTATTGACCCCGGCGATGGTGCCAAAGGACCGCTCCAGCGGCGTAGCCACGGTCGAGGCCATGACCTCGGGACTCGCGCCGGGCAGACTGGCCTGCACCACGATTACCGGGAAATCCATCTGAGGCAGCGGTGACACCGGCAACAGGCCGAAACTCACGCCGCCCAGCAACATGATCGCCAGGCTCAGCAACATCGTCGCGACCGGGCGCTTGATGAAAGGTCCGGACAGGTTCATGGCTGCTCTACCGCTTCCACGGCTTCAGACTTACGGCCCCAGCGCCGACCGAGGCGATCGAAGTACAAGTAGATGACGGGCGTGGTGAACAAGGTCAGCACCTGACTCAGCAGCAAACCACCGACCATCACCAACCCCAGCGGTTGACGTAATTCCGCGCCGGAACCAGTGGCCAGCATCAGCGGCACGGCGCCGAACAACGCCGCCAGGGTGGTCATCAGAATGGGCCGAAAACGAAGCAACGCGGCTTGATAGATCGCGGTTTCCGGGTCGATGCCCTGATTGCGCTCTGCATCGAGGGCGAAGTCGATCATCATGATCGCGTTTTTCTTCACGATGCCGATCAGCAAAATGATGCCGATGATCGCGATCATGCCCAGGTCATTGCCGCTCAGGATCAAGGCCAGCAACGCGCCGACCGCCGCCGAAGGCAAGGTCGAGAGAATGGTGATCGGGTGGATGTAGCTCTCGTACAACACGCCGAGCACGATGTACATGGTCACCACCGCCGCCAGAATCAGCAGCAAGGTGCTCGACAGCGAGGCCTGGAACGCCTCGGCCGCGCCCTGGAACTGCGTCTGCACGCCAATCGGCATGCCGATGTCTTTCTGCACCTGGTCGATGATCTCGACGGCATGCCCCAGCGCCACGCCCGGTGCCAGGTTGAACGACATCATCACCGCCGGGAACTGGCCGATGTGGGTGATTGCCAGTTGCGCCTGACGCTCTTCGATGTGCGCGAGGCTGGACAGGCGGACTTGCCCGCCGTCGGTAGTTTTCACGTGAATCTGATTCAGCGCATCCGGGCCGATCTTCTCCCCGGACTGCGATTGCAGCACCACGCGGTACTGGCTGGCCTGGGTGTAGATGGTCGAAATCTGCCGCTGGCCAAAAGCGTCGTACAGCGCATCGGTGATGTTCGACACCGACACCCCGACCCGCGAAGCGGCATCACGGTCGATCACCAGATAGACCTGCAAACCCTTGTCCTGCAAGTCGCTGGCAACGTCGGTCAGCTCGGGTCGTTGGGCCAGCGCTTCGACGAGGCGCCCGCTCCACCGGCTCAGCAGCTCTGCATCTGGCGATGACATGCTGAACTGGTATTGGGTGCGGCTGACGCGGTCTTCGATGGTCAAGTCCTGCACCGGCTGCATGAACAGGCGAATGCCTACCAGCTTGTTCACTTCAGGTTGCAGGCGTGCAATCACCTCGGTTGCGCCCACGTCACGATTGCTGTGGGACTTGAGGTTGATCAGCAGGCGACCGCTGTTCAGCGTCGAGTTGTCACCGTCCACACCAATGTAGGACGACAGGCTTTCAACCGCCGGGTCGGCAAGGATCACCTTGGCCAGCGCTTGCTGACGGTCACTCATGGCCGCGAAGGAAATCGACTGCGGCGCCTCGGAAATCCCCTGGATCACCCCGGTGTCCTGCACCGGGAAGAAGCCTTTTGGCACCACCATGTAAAGGAATACGGTCAACGCCAGGGTGCCGACGGCCACCATCAACGTCAGTGGCTGGTGCTTGAGCACCCACTGCAATTTGCGCCCGTAAGCGGCGATCATCCAGTCAATCGCCGCGCCGCTGGCCCGGTAGAAACGGCCCTGCTCTTCTTCCTTGGGTTCACGCTTGAGCAAACGCGCGCACATCATTGGCGTCAGGGTCAGGGACACCACCAGCGAAATCAGGATCGCCACCGCCAGGGTGATCGCAAACTCCCGGAACAGGCGCCCCACCACGTCAGCCATGAACAGCAGCGGAATCAGTACCGCGATCAGCGACAGCGTCAGGGAAATCAGGGTGAAACCGATTTGCTTCGCGCCCTTGAGCGCTGCATTCAGCGGGCTGTCGCCCTCTTCTATAAACCGGGAAATGTTCTCCAGCATCACGATCGCATCGTCCACCACAAAACCGGTGGCGATGGTYAGTGCCATCAGGGTCAGGTTATTCACCGAGAAACCGGCGAGGTACATCACGCCGAACGTGCCGATCAACGACAGCGGCACGGCAATCGAAGGAATGATCGTGGCACTGGCGCGGCGCAGAAACAGGAAAGTAACCATCACCACCAATGCGATGGCGATCAGCAATTCATGCTGCACGTCCTTGACCGAGGCGCGAATGGTTTGGGTGCGGTCGGTCAGTACCGTGACGTCGAGGCCGGCCGGCAGGTTGTCGGTGATGCTTGGCAGCAAAGCCTTGATCCGGTCGACCACTTCAATGACGTTGGCACCGGGCTGGCGCTGAATGTTGAGCAGCACGGCCTGGTTTTCATTGGCCCACGCCGCCAGGCGTTCGTTTTCGGCGCCGTCGACGATTTCCGCGACATCCTTGAGTCGCAACGGCGCACCGTTGGCGTAGGCCAGAATGAGGTTGGCGTAATCCTTGGGCGAAGTCAGTTGATCGTTGGCATCGAGCATCGACACCCGGGTCGGGCCGTCGAAGTTGCCTTTGGGTTGGTTGACGTTGGAGGCGCCGATCAGCGTGCGCACATCCGACAAGTTCAGACCGTTGGCCGCCAGGGCCTCGGGGTTGACCTTGATCCGCACCGCCTGGCGCTGGCCCCCGGCAATGCTGACCATGCCGACGCCGCTGATCTGGGCGATTTTCTGCGCCATGCGCGTGTCAACCAGGTCATTGAGCTTGGGCAACAACATGGTTTTGGAGGTAATGGCCAGGGTCAGCACCGGGGTGTCCGCCGGGTTGACCTTGTTGTACACCGGCGGTGCCGGCAGGTCCTTGGGCAGCAAATTGGTGGCGGCGTTGATCGCGGCTTGCACCTGCTGTTCGGCGACGTCCATGTTGATGTCGAGACTGAAGCGCAGCGTCAGCACCGAGGCACCGCCCGAACTGGTCGAAGCCATCTGGGTCAGGCCGGGCATTTGCCCGAACTGGCGCTCCAGTGGCGCCGTGACCGCGCTGGTCATGACATCGGGGCTGGCACCGGGATAGAGCGTCATGACGCGAATCGTCGGGTAGTCGACTTGTGGCAACGCCGACACCGGCAGCAACCGATAGGCAATCAAACCGGCCAGCACAATGGCCAGCATGCTCAGGGTCGTGGCGACCGGGCGAAGGATGAACAGCCGCGAGATGTTCATGCGCCGCCCTTTTTCGCCTTGTCGGCGGCTGCCGGCTCAGTCATGTCCGCCGCCGATTTGCCTTGCAGGTGTTCGGTCGGGGTGGCCGGCACTTCCTGGGGGTTATTGACCACTTCGACTTCGCTGCCTTCCTTCAAGCGGTCGGTGCCTTCAAGCACTACGCGATCCCCGGGGGCCAGGCCTTCGGTGACCACGGTATTGAGCCCGTCGCTGGCGCCGACTTTCAACGCGCGAATGGTGACTTTTTTGTCGCCGTCCAGGGCATAGACGAAGGTGCCGTTGGTGCCGAACTGAATCGCCGCCGACGGCGCGAGCACCACCCCTTTGAGGGTGTCGGCCAGCAAGTGGACGTTGACGAACTGATTGGGGAACAGCGCTTGATCGCGGTTCTCGTAGCGTGCCTTGAACTTCAGCGTACCGGTGGTGACGTCGATCTGGTTGTCCAGGCTTTGCAGCACACCGGTGGCCTGCAATTGGGTGTCGCCACGATCCCAGGCTTCGGCGGCCAGTTTGGCCCCGGTGCGATAGCGTGCCAGTACAACGTCGAGGCTGTTTTCCGGCAAGGTGAAAGCGACGCTGATCGGCTGGGTCTGGGTGATGATCGCCAGCGCCGTGGTGTCGTTGGCGGCGACGAGGTTGCCGACGTCCAGCTGACGCAGGCCTACACGCCCGGTAATCGGTGCGCGGATCTTGGTGAATTCGAGATTGAGTTTGGCGTCGTTGACCGCCGCCTGGTTGGTCTTGACGGTGCCTTGGTACTGACCGACGAGGGCCTCGGCGGTGTCCAGGGTTTGCTTGGCGATACTGTCTTCACGGTACAGGCCGCGATAACGCTCGACATCGACCTGGGCGTTCTTCAATTGCGCCTGGTTTTGCAGCAACGTGCCTTCAGCCTGGAGCAAGGCGTTCTGGTACGGGCGTGGGTCGATTTCTGCCAGCAGGTCACCGGCCTTGACCATCTGCCCTTCTTCGAAGGAAATCTTGATCAGCTCCCCGCCCACACGGCTGCGCACATTGATGGTGTTGAGTGCAGTGACAGTGCCGAGCGCTTTGTAGTACAGCGGGAAATCACCCTTGACCGCAGGGGCCACACGCACGGGCACCGGGCCGGTCGCCCCGCCGAAGCCCGGGCGCATGCCACCGGACTTGCCGGTATGGCCGGCCACGGCTTTCTGCCCTGTGCCCTCCTTGTGAGTCGCACTGGTGGGCCAGAATTTCCAGCACACGCCTGCGATGACCAACAGGACAAGCAGGCCGAACAGCCAGCGACGAGGACTACGGGAAGCGGAGGATTGCATTGAATGATCAACCATTGGGCGCGTGGGCTTCTTCTACATGAGGCTGAACGATAAGCACTGGCGGCTATTAAGCAAAGCGGCTTTACCGGCAATTTACCTTCGGCTTACGTAACAGGTTGTTTGGCCAAGACACTGAATCACAAATGAAAACGGCCTGGGCAGGGCCAGGCCGTTAACAATTGTAAAGCTGTCGCTTATTTCAGAACGGCGAGTGCAGCTTCGTAGTTCGGTTCTTCAGCGATTTCCTTGACCAGTTCGCTGTGCAGGACGTTGTCGTTTTCATCCAGAACCACGACCGCACGGGCGGTCAGGCCTTTGAGCGGGCCGTCTGCGATGGCAACGCCGTAGTTCTCGATGAACTCGGCACCACGCAGGGTCGACAGGTTTTGCACGTTTTCCAGGCCTTCGGCGCCGCAGAAGCGTGCCTGGGCGAACGGCAGGTCAGCGGAGATGCACAGCACAACGGTGTTGGCGACATCGTTGGCCTGGGCGTTGAACTTGCGTACCGAAGTGGCGCAGGTCGGAGTGTCGACGCTTGGGAAGATGTTCAGCACTTTGCGCTTGCCGGCAAAGTCTTTCAGGGTGACGTCGGACAGATTGCCGGCAACCAGGGAAAAGGCTGGCGCCTTGGAACCGGCTTGTGGCAGTTGGCCGTTGACTTGAACCGGGTTGCCTTTAAGAGTGACTTGAGCCATGAACTGAGTCCTTCTGAACGTTGTGGTGGAGAATTTTGAAGAGGCCGAAGTTAACCACGAAATCGCCCGACGACCTATGCCCAGATACAAATCGTGAAGTCTTGCTGGCGAAACTGGATACAACCCTTCCAAACCCCGCATGGCCGCAGGCACGCAGCCCGGGTTGCTCTATAGCGTACAGCCCTCCCCGGCCACCACTTGGTGTTCTTGACGAAAGGCAACCGAAAACCCACGGGCTCAATCGCTGGTCTTTAATTTGGCAGCACTGTCGATTTAGACGACGTTCATTCGACTAGTCAGCGAGTCCAGTCAAATCCAGCGGAGATACAGCCATGCGATTCATGATCATCATCAAAGCCAGCCAGGATTCCGAAGCCGGCATCATGCCCAGCGAAGAACTGCTGACCGCCATGGGCAACTACAACGAAGAACTGGTCAAGGCAGGCATCTTCGTCGAAGGCGAAGGCCTGCAACCCAGCAGCAAAGGCACACGTGTTCACTTTTCAGGGGACAAACGCACCGTCATCGACGGCCCGTTCGCCGAAACCAAGGAGCTGATTGCCGGCTACTGGATATGGCAGGTGCAGTCGAAACAGGAGGCGATCGATTGGGTCAAGCGCTGCCCGAACCCAATGCCGGGCACCGAGGCCGAGATCGAGATTCGCCAGGTGTTCGAAGCTGAGGATTTCGGTGCCGAGTTCACCCCGGAACTGCGCGAGCAGGAAGAACGACTGCGCGCCGAGGCCAAAAAACGCTGAACATTTTCAGGCCGGGTTTGCCGGGTGCACGCGTGATTGTTTTACGCGGTGTATCAGGTGAATCCGGCGTCGCCTGAACACCAGGATCGGCGGTAACCCCATGATTTGGTATTAACTTTTTAGTACACACAAATAACGAAGTTCTGTGCACAAAATCAAAGATTTAATCCTTTTGACTGGAAAAGTCGTGACTAGCTGCTAGCGTCAGATTTGTCCTACGGGCTTGGTGGGAAATTGATTACGTATTAACGGCCAGGAAGTGCCGAGTAACCCAATGAGCCAGAAGGGAATCGGGAATGATGTTTCAGCATAAAAAAATAACGCTTTGTTGTTGGCGGCAGCACGCTTTTCGCCCGCCGTTTACGTGCAGGCCAATAACGCCGATGCACTCAACAAAATTAACCCTGCACGGAACCTTTCGCTCAGCGCCGCCCAGTCATCCGGCACTCGCCTCGCTCCCCATAACGCCAGCGTCACCTGCCTCGGCGCCCCGAACCTGTTCGACATTTCAAGTCCGAAAGCACACCCGCGGCCAATGGATAATGCCGCCACTGACACTCGTGGGCGCAAAGCCATGAACCACGCACCCAAAACCTGCAGGAGCACCGTGATGGGACTGAAGACGACAAGGAAAGCCGCATTCACCGCACTCACGCTATCCATGACGCCACTGGCGGGCCAAGCGGACAACGCGCGTGACTGGCAGAACCTGCCGACCGACCTGAACATGGTGTTCGGCTATTACAACCTCGTTAATAGCAACACGCCGATCGATACGTCATTGCCGCTTGATGGCTTGTCCCTGAACGCGGACCTGTACATCGCCCGTTTTGCCCGCTCGTTTGCCATCGACGGGCGTAACAGTGCGGTTCAGGTCCTGCAACCTTACGCCGACGTTTCCGCCTCGTTCGATAATGGCCAGTTCTTCAATGGCACCAAGCACAACGGCGGTCTGGGCGATACGCAGGTGGTGCTGGTGCACAACGTTTTTGGTGGCCCGGCGCTGACCCCGCAAGAATTCGCCACCTGGACACCCGAGACCTTTCTGACGGGGGCGTTGTGGATCACCGCGCCCACCGGTGATTACGACAAGGACCGGGTCATCAACATCGGCGCCAACCGCTGGGCGTTCAAGCCGGAAATTGCCTTCGGCACGCCGATTGGCCCGACCTGGCTTGAACTCAACACCTACGTCTCGCTGTACGGCGACAACGACGATTACCACGGCGACGGCACACTTGAGCAAAAAGCGCTGTATTCCATCGAAGGTCACTACAGCTACAGCTTCAACCGCGCGCTGTGGGCCTCGATCGATGGCACCTACAACCGAGGCGGCGAAACCAAAATCAATGGTGACTGGCAGGACAACAAACAGGAAAGCAGCCTGTTGGGTGCCACGGTCGGCTTCATGCTGTCGCCCCAGTTTGGCGGGTTGATCGCCTATTCGGACACGGTGTCCGAGCGCAGCGGCTCCCCCGACGTCAACACCTGGACCTTACGCTTGCAATACGCCTGGTAAAGGAAACGCCCATGACCGCACTCAATGACCTCAACGCCCTGCAAGCCAGCATCGCCGAAAGCGTACTTGGGCAGGATCAGGTAATCCGCCAGATTCTGCTGGGGCTGTTGGCCAACGGCCATTTGCTCCTGGAAAGCTTGCCCGGCCTTGCCAAGACCCGCACGGTCAAGGCACTGGCCCGGCACCTGGACGCGAAGATGAGCCGCATCCAGTTCACCCCTGACCTGCTGCCGTCAGACATCACCGGCGCCGAAGTGCTGCATCAGGTCGATGGCCAGAACCAGATCCAGTTCCAGCCCGGCCCGCTGTTCGGCAACCTGATCCTCGCCGACGAAATCAACCGTGCCCCGGCCAAGGTTCAGGCGGCGCTGCTGGAAGCCATGGAAGAACGGCAAATCACCGTGGCCGGCAACAGCCATGTGCTGCCGGAACTGTTCATCGTGGTCGCCACGCAAAACCCGATTGAACAGGAAGGCACCTACCCCCTGCCGGAAGCGCAGATGGACCGGTTTCTGATGAAGGTGTTGCTGGATTACCCGACCGCGGAAAACGAGAGCCAGGTGTTGCGATTGCTGCGCGAAGAAGAATTTGCGGCAGGCGCTAAAACGGCCCCGACCCAAGGTTTTGCACTGTCTCAGGAGGTGGTTTTCGCGGCCCGTCGCGAAGTCAGCGCCGTTCACGTCTCGCCGGCCATCGACCGCTACCTGATCGACCTGATCAACGCCACCCGCCACCCGGCGGACTATGACGCCGATCTCGGCCGCTGGATCGCTATCGGCGCCAGTCCTCGGGGCGGTATCGGCCTTGACCGCTGTGCCCGCGCCGATGCCTGGCTACAAGGGCAGGATTTCGTTTCGCCGGACAATGTGCGCGCCGTGGTCCACCCGGTGCTGCGTCATCGCTTGCAACTGAGTTACGACGCGGTGGCGGATGGCGTAACGGCCGACCAGGTGCTCGACCGCTTGCTCGACAAAGTTGCAATACCGGCCTGAGGTTGAAAATGAAAAGCACGGACGGCCTGGTCTATGTCTCTCTGGCGCAATTGATGGCGTTGGAGTTCAAGGCCCGTGACTTGAGTTTTCTGGCGCGCCAGCCCCAGGGCAGCCTCCTCGCCGGCAACCATGCTTCGCGGCTGCGTGGTCGCGGGTTGAATTTCGACGAACTGCGCCGCTATCAACCGGGCGACGATTTGCGTCATCTGGACTGGCGAGCGTCACTGCGCACCGGCAAACCGGTGGTGCGAACCTTCACCGAAGAGCGTGACCGCCCCGCGTTGATTCTGGTCGACCAGCGCATGTCGATGTTCTTCGGCTCGCAACGCAGCTTTAAATCGGCGATTGCCGCCGAACTCGGCGCGCTGGCGGCGTGGATGACCTTCAACGCCGGTGACCGGGTCGGCGGCCTGGTCTTCAATGACAAACGCATCGACAGCATCGCCCCGCTACGCAGTCGCAAACGCATCGAGGCCTTTTGCAGTCGTATCGCCGAGCAGAATCAGCTGCTCAATGCCGCCAACCCGGACGCCGAAGGTGAGGACCAACTCGACAAGGTCTTGCAACATTGCCTGGCGGTGGCCGGCCATGATCATTTGATCTGCATCGTCAGCGACTTTGCCGGCGCCGGTGAACGCACCTTGCAATTAATGCGGCAATTGGCGGCGCACAACGATGTGATCGCGATGCAGGTGTATGACCCCTTGGCGCTGAACCTGCCGAAAAACGGCCGTTTACTGGTGACCCAAGRCCAATTGCAGGTGGAACTGGCGGTTGAGCAACGCAGCGTGCATCAGCCGCTGGGGGATTTTCTCAGCGGTCGGCTCAAGGATGTCGCGACGTTGCTGCGTCGTAGCCAGGTGCCGCTGATGATGTTCAGTACCGCGACCGATGCGCAGGAACAGCTGCGAGCCGAACTCGGCAGAGGCCGGCGATGAATCCGAACATCCCGAGCATCGACCAACTGAAGGAAATCGCACTGCCGGCGCCGGTCAGTTATGCGCCGCAGACGTGGGGTTGGTGGGCGCTGCTCAGTGTGTTGGTGCTTGCCGTGTTACTGGTCAGCGCACGGCGGTATTGGCAATGGCGCCGTGATCGTTATCGGCGTGAAGGGCTGGTGCGACTGGCTGAACTGCAAAGCAGTGACGATCAACTGAGGGCCCTGCGCGAACTCCCGGAACTGCTCAAACGCGTCGCCCTGTCCATGCCCACTACATACCCTGTGGCAGCACTTGGGGGTGAGGACTGGCAAACGTTTTTGGTGCGCCACAGTCCGCAGCCCCTGCCGGCAGATTTCAGCCAGCAACTCGCGCAGTTGGCCTATGCGCCGGACAGCACACTGCTGACGCTCAAGGAAGAACAGCGCGAGCGGCTGTTCAACACCAGCAAACGTTGGGTGGAGCAGCATCATGTGGCAGTTTGATTACCCTTGGCTGCTGATCCTTTTGCCACTGCCATGGTTGGCCTACCGCTTCCTGCCTGATTACCGCGAAGCCCGCAGCGCCGTGCGCGTGCCTTTTTTCAGCGCCATGAGCCGCGCGGTCGGTCAGGCACCGAGCCAGGCCGGGACACGCAGCAATCGCTGGCAACTGGTCTTGAACCTGATGGTCTGGGCATTGTTGTTGCTGGCGGCGGCTCGACCGGAACTGGTCGAAAAACCCATCGAACGCCAACAACCGGTGCGCGACCTGATGCTGGCCATCGACATTTCCCAATCGATGGAAACCAACGATTTCACCGACGCCAACGGGCAAAAAATCAATCGCCTGGCGGCGGTCAAGGAAGTGGTCCACAGCTTTATCGACAAACGTAAAGACGATCGCCTTGGCCTGATCGTGTTTGGCAGCGGCGCCTATCCGCAGGCACCGCTGACGCTGGATCACGCCAGTCTGTCGCTGTTGCTCGATGACACCGGCATTGGCATGGCTGGCCCGAACACCGCGATTGGCGATGCGATCGGCTTGAGCCTGAAATTGCTTGAGCAGGCGCATGAACCCGAGAAAGTGCTGATCCTGCTGACCGACGGCAACGACACCAGCAGCGCGATTACCCCGGACCACGCCGCGGCCATGGCAGCCGCCAAAGGCGTGGTGATTCACACCATCGGTATCGGTGACCCGAACGCCTCCGGAGAAGCCAAGGTCAACCTGCAAGGTTTGCAGCAAATCGCCGAAGCCACGGGCGGCAAGTTCTTTCGCGCCGAGGACCGCAATGCGTTGAATCAGGTGTACAGCACCCTCGACAAACTGACCCCACACCAGGTTAAAACCCTCAGTCATCAGCCGAAAAAGGATTTGTTCTGGTGGCCACTGGGGGCCGCTATCGGTTTGCTCGCGCTCTACCATTTGGGCGCCCTGCTCCGGCCTCATTTGATGCTCGCGCGCCAGCGGCAGGAGGGGTGAGTGGATATAAACCTCAGCGAGTTCCATTTCCTGCGCCCACTGTGGCTGTTGCTGGTGCCGTTCGGCGCCTTGTTGCCCTGGCTCTGGCGGCGCAGCCGTGACGTACAGCGGCGCTTGCGCAGCAATATTGCCGAACACTTGCTGCCGCACCTGCTGATAACGCCACAGGACCAACAACGTTTGCGCCCCGTGCATCTGGTGTGCGCAGTGTTGGTGCTGGGTGCCCTCGCGGCGGCCGGCCCCACCTGGGAGCAGGACCGTCCGGACTTTCTGGAAAACCGCGCGCCGCTGATCATCGCCATCGACCTGTCGCCCTCCATGGACGCCACGGATGTGCAGCCCAGTCGACTGGAAGCGGCCAAACACAAACTGCACGACCTGATCCAGCGCCGAGCGGGGTCACGCAGTGGTTTGATCGCGTATGCCGGCAGCGCCCATCTGGTGCTGCCGCCGACCGACGACCCCGAACTGCTCAACACCTTCATCCAGGCCCTGAGTACAGACCTGATCGCCAAACAGGGCAAAGACGTCGGCGCGGTCATCGAACAAGCCAAACGGCTGCTGGCTGCCGACAAAAGCCCGGGCACGCTGTTGCTGATCACAGACGGCGCCGATACATCACAACTTGGCGGTCTCGATAAGCAATTGAACGATAGCCCGCTGCAAGTGCTGATTCTGGCGGTCGGCAGTGCAGACGGCGGGATCATCCATGACGCCAATGGCCAACCGCGCACCGACAGTAATGGTCGCCCGGTGTTGGGCAGTTTTGATCAGGCGGCGCTCGAAAAACTGGCTTCCGCAGTCGACGCGCCGTTGGGCAGCCTGACGCTCAATGACGATGACCTGCAATGGATTGAACTGCACGCCCAGCAGCATTTCCAGGCCGCCAGCGATGAACAGCGCGAACTGCACTGGAAAGACGCCGGTTATTGGTTGTGCTGGCCGTTGCTGCTGATCGGGTTGTTCAGCGTGCGCCGGGGCTGGAGCCTGAACTGGATGGCAGGCCTGTTATTGGCACTGGGCATTGGCTGGCAACCGGCCCCCGCCGAAGCCAACGCGTTGACCGATGCGTTTTTCACCCCCGACCAGCAAGGTCGCTGGGCGTTCGAGCATGAACATTTCCCGCAAGCCGCCGCGCATTTTGTCGACCCCTACTGGAAAGGTATCGCTGCCTACAACGCGGCGGATTTCGACCTGGCACTGGCCAGTTTTGCGCGACTGGAAACGCCGCAAGCGTATTTCTACCTGGGCAATATTTACGTGCGTCGTTTCAAATTTGACCAGGCGATTGCCGCGTACACCCAGGCGCTGAAGTTGCAACCGCAGTTCCCGGAGGCCACGGCCAATCTGGCGTTGGCGATTGCCTTGCAGAAAGACACCGACAGCGCCGCGCAGAATGCACCCAAGGTCAAACCGGACGAAATCAAAATGGACAAGGCGCCGGGCAAGGGCCAGAGCAAAGCCGTGCAGACCGAGCAAGCGGCGTCCGATGCACAGTGGCTGGAAAACCTGAGCACTTCACCGGCGAAATTCCTGAAGCAGAAGTTCAGTTTGCAAGATCAGGCGGGGGGCAAACCATGAGTCTTTCGATAGACCGTGTCGTGGCCCTGCTCCTTTGCCTGTTCACCACCGCAGCAGTGGCCGCTGAACCCGAGCTGAAAGTCCAGGTGTCGCTGCAGCCCACAAAAGACGTCATGGTCGGCAGCCTCGTCGAACTGCAACTCGACGTCTACACCGACAGCTGGTTCACCGAAGCCCCCACCCTGCCCGACCTGAAGCTGTCCGGCGCACTGGTCATGCCGCCGGACGGTCATGCCGAACACCTCAATCAGACGCTCGACGGCAAGTCATTGAGCGGCATGCGCTACCGCTACCGGATCACCCCCAATCTCGCTCAGGGCTTCGACATACCCGCGCTGACTGTGCGGGCCACACCCGGTCAGGCCACCACCGAACTCAGCGCCCAAAGCCAGCCCCTGCACTTCGACGCCGCGCAACCGCCAGGGTTTGCACCCGGCGAACCGGTATTGGTCGCGCAAGGGCTGCGCTTTACGCAAAAAATCGTCAACTCTGCGACGCCCCTCAAAGTCGGCGACAGCGTTACCCGGGAATTGACGTTGCAAGCCGATGGCGCCCTGGCGATGTCCTTGCCGACGCCATCACTGAGTGATGTCAACGGTCTGAGCCGTTACCCGAAAGCCCCGCAGATCAGCAACCTCGGTGACGGTCGGGGCAATTTCAGCGGTGGCCAGCGCATCGACACCGTGACCTACCGGATCGACACCGATGGCTCGCACAGCTTGCCGCCAATCTCATTGAAATGGTGGGATGCCGGCACCCGCCAGGCCCGTACCGCCCAAGTCCCGGCGGTCACCTTCCAGGCCACCGCCAACAGCGCTTATCGCCCGGTGTTTTCAATTACCGCAGACCTGAAAAAACTCGGTCAGCCCAGTCGCCTGTACCTCTCCGGGCATTGGCTAGCATCGATTGCACTGCTGCTGGCCATTGCCGTGCTCGGCTGGTTTATCCGCCCGCCCATCCACCGTGCCTACCTTGATGTCCAGGCCCGGCGCCGTGCCCGGCACGCCGTTTGGCTGGCGTCCGCCGACTACGCCTGGCGGCAGATTCCGGCGCAGATCGACGGCCAACCTGCCCAATTGAGCGCGCTGTATCTGTGGGCCAGGCGGCGGCGCATGGGACTGAAGCTGAGCGCTCTAGGACCGCGCCTGCAGGACTTTTTGCGCGCCTGTTATGGCAGTGAATCGGCCAAAGATCAGGCGTTGCACCAACTCAAGCAATCCTTGACTACGCTGAACAGTCAGGCTGCGCCCAACAAGACACCTGCCGCGCCGGCATTACGGCCACTCAACCCCGTTCACGAGAAGGAATTCCCATGACGAGTCCGATATCACTGCGCCAACTTCTCGGGTTCAAGTTTTTGCTGGCGCTGGCCCTGAGCCTGCCGTTGCTGGTTCAGGCTGCAGAGCCGTTGCCCTCCTGGAATGATGGCCCGTCCAAGAAGAGCATCATCGAGTTCGTCCAGGCTGTCACCGATCAGAGCAGCAAGGACTTCGTCAAACCCGAGGAGCGCATTGCGGTGTTCGACAACGACGGCACCCTGTGGAGCGAGCAGCCAATGTATTTCGAGCTGCTGTTTGCCCTTGAGGAAGTCAAGCGCACCGCAGCGCAGCACCCGGAATGGAAAACCACACAGCCGTTCAAAGCGGTGCTGGAAAACGACCACAAGGCGCTGGAAGCCGCCGGCCTGGAAGGCATCATGAAGATCTTCGTTGCCACCCACACCGGCATGACCACCGAAGCGTTCGACGACTACGCCAAGACCTGGCTGGCCCAGGCCAAACATCCAAAGACCGGCAAGCTGTATACCGAGATGGTCTTCCAGCCGATGCTGGAATTGCTCGACTACCTGCGCAGCCAGGACTTCAAAACCTACATCGTGTCCGGCGGCGACACCGGGTTCATGCGCGCCTTCGCCGAGAAGTCCTATGGCGTCCCGCCGGAGCAAGTGATCGGTACGACGTTTGTCACAGCGTTTGAGTACAAGGACGGCAAGGCCTCGATCCTGCGCACGCCAAAACTGGCACACAACGATGACGGGCCGGGCAAGCCCGAAAGCATCAACGCGGTGATCGGACGCCGGCCAATTCTGGCCTTCGGCAACTCTGACGGCGACCAGCAAATGTTGCAGTGGACCGCCGCCGGGTCGGGCAAACGATTCATGGGGTTAGTGCATCACACCGACGCCAAGCGTGAATGGGCGTACGACCGTGACTCCAAAATCGGGCGTCTGGACAAGGCCCTGGACGAAGCAAAATCCCGTGGCTGGACTGTCGTGGACATGGCCGCCGAGTGGCGCCGGATCTACCCGTACGAGTCCGCCACCCCAGAGCAAGTGCAATAAAAAGCGTGACGCAGGACTGCAATAAACGTTTGTCGCATTAGGCGGCGCAAGTCAGAAAAAGGAGCAAGTCAGATGACTCGCATACACAAGTGGCTACCGAAACTCGCCCTCGTGGCAGCCTCGGTGATGGCGATTTCGGCAACAGCCGGGGCCGCTGAAAAACCCAACATCCTGGTGATCTTTGGCGATGACATCGGCCAGACCAACATCAGCGCCTATTCCATGGGTGTGGTCGGGTACAAGACTCCCAATATCGACCGCATTGCCAAAGAAGGCATGATGTTCACCGACTACTATGCGGAGAACAGCTGCACGGCAGGACGGTCATCCTTTATCACGGGTCAGACGCCGCTGCGTACCGGTCTGTCGAAAGTTGGCGCGCCGGGTGCACCCGTGGGCCTGCAAAAACGCGACATCACCATCGCCCAGGCACTCAAGTCCCAAGGTTATGCGACCGGCCAGTTCGGCAAGAACCACTTGGGCGACAAGGACGAATACCTGCCGACCAACCACGGTTTCGATGAATTCTTCGGCAACCTGTACCACCTCAATGCCGAAGAAGAACCTGAACGCCCGTATTGGCCCAAGGACGACCCTGCGTTCCTCAAGTCATACGCTCCGCGTGGTGTGATCCACAGCTTTGCCGACGGCAAGATCGAAGACACCGGCGCATTGACCACCAAGCGCATGGAAACCATCGACGACGAGACCACCGCCGCCGCCCAAGCGTTCATCGAGAAGCAGGTCAAGGCAGACAAACCGTTCTTCGTCTGGATGAACACCACCCGCATGCACTTGTTCACCCACGTGCGCGAGTCGATGAAGGGCCAGAGCGGCATGCCCGGCAACGACTATGCGGACGGCATGCTTGAGCACGACGGCGACGTCGGCAAACTGCTGAAAACCCTCGATGACCTGAAAGTCACCGACAACACCATCGTCGTCTATACCACCGACAACGGCCCGAACCAGTTCTCCTGGCCGGATGCGGCGACCACACCGTTCCGTAACGAGAAGAACTCCAACTGGGAAGGCGCCTACCGGGTGCCGGCGATTGTTCGCTGGCCAGGCAAGATCAAGGCCGGTGAAGTCTCCAACGAGATGTTCTCGGGCCTGGACTGGTTCCCGACCCTGCTGGCAGTCGCCGGTGAAGACAGCGTAAAAGACAAGCTGCTCAAAGGCTGGGCGCCGGTAGCGGGTGGCACCAACTTCAAGGTGCACCTGGACGGCTACAACCAACTGCCTTACCTGACCGGCCAACAGCCTAAGGGCGAGCGCAAGGAGTTCTACTACTTCAACGACGACGGTTTGCTGGTGTCGATGCGTTTCGACAACTGGAAAGCGGTGTTCTGCGAACAACGTGCACCAGGCGGTTTCAAGGTGTGGAGTGAGCCGTTTGTGTGCCTGCGGGTGCCAAAAATCTTCAACCTGAGAATGGACCCGTATGAACGCGCCGATGTGGTTTCCGATCAGTATTACGATTGGCTGACCAAAAACGTCTATCTGGCGGCCGTGGCCACGGGTAAAGCGGCGGTGTTCCTCCAGACCTTTATCGACTATCCGCCAAGCCAGAAACCGGCCAGCTTCAGCGTTGACCAGATTCGTGCTGCGGTAGATGCCAAAATCGCTGAAAAAATGAAAGCTGCACCGGCTGCACAGTAGAACCGCGTGACTGCCGCTCGCCTTTACCGGCGAGCGGCCCTATTTTGTGTGAACACAACCCTGTAGCAGCTGCCGAAGGCTGCGTTCGAGGACGAAGTCCTCGTCAAACATGCGCCTCGGCCTATCTGACACACCGAGTGGTCCGGATTACCACTGCTGCGCAGCGGGACGCCGCCTTCGGCAGCTGCTACGGGGTGTTGTGTTCATCGTCAGAAGATGTTTTGCACAAGGCAATCCGCAATGTCCTCACGTGTCGCCAGCAAGTCGTCGGCCATACCTGCCCCGCAAACCGCCACCTCCCCGGCCCTGCTGATTCCAGCATTGCTGCTGTTCGTCTCGGGCGCGGCGGCGCTGGTGTACCAGGTGCTGTGGATCAAGCAACTGTCGTTGGTCGTCGGCGTTGAGGTGTACGCCATCACCACCGGCATCAGCGCCTTTTTTGCCGGGCTGGCGCTGGGGGGATTGCTGTTCGGGCGCTGGGCTGATCGCTTGCAGCAACCGGTGTTGTTGTATGCCGGGCTTGAAGTGCTGGTGGCGGTACTGGGCGTTGGCGCGACCTTTGCCATGAGCATGGCGGCCAGTCCTTTTGCCTGGCTGGAACAGCACATCGGATTGCTGGCCTGGGTGTTGCCCTTTGCGCTGGTGGGCATTCCCGCGCTGTTGATGGGCGGCACGCTGCCGGTGCTGGTGCGCTCGTTGGCCAGCGACCCGCACCATTTGAGCAAGGCTGGCGGACAACTCTATGCCGCCAATACCGCGGGCGCGATTGCCGGCACCTTGCTTGCTGCCTTCGTGTTGATCGCCACCCTCGGCGTGCGCGGCAGTGCCCTCGCCGCCGCCATGCTGAACCTGCTGGCCGCCGCCGGTGCCCTGTGGTTTCAACGCCAGCGCCCGGCAGTGGTCCAGGAGCCGACCCGGCATCACGAACACAAAGCGCCGGATCGCCTGGCCCTGTGGCTGTATTCCATCGCAGGCGGGGTGGCACTGGGTTACGAAGTGGTCTGGTCGCAATCCATCGTGCAATTCATGAGCACCCGCACCTACGCCTTTGCCGTGGTGTTGGCGACGTACCTCACGGGGTTGTTCATCGGCAGCGCGCTGCTGGCCCGTCGGGTTGATCGTATTCGCGATCCATGGGGCATATTTGGCTTGCTGATCGCCGGGGCCGGCTTGATCGCATTGCTGGAAGTGGCGTTTCTCGGGCGCTGGCTGGTGTTCTTGCAATCCCAGGCCGAAACCGCCGCGCTGGCGATGGGCGGCAGCGAATTGCTGGGCATGAGCGCACGGTTTGCCATGGCCGCGCTGAGCATCGTGTTTGTCCCGACCTTGCTGTTGGGGGCGGCGTTTCCTTTGGCGCTGCGATTGAGTGTCGGCCCTGAGCGCATCGGTCGGGATGTGGGCGCCGTGGTGGCGTTCAACACCCTGGGTGGGATCGTCGGCGTGATGCTCTGCGGGTTCTTGCTGATTCCGCTGCTGGGGCTGGTGCGAACCTTGGGACTGTTGGCGATTGTGGCAGCAGGGATCGGCTATTTCGCCGTGCGCAAGGGCCATCACGTCAAGAAAGGCCGGCGTCAGGCGGTAGTCGCCATCAGTTTGCTGTCCGTGGTGGTGGCGATTTTTATCCCGGTCGACAAACTCGCCAGCCTGCTGCCCGGCGCCCGCAACGGCACGTTGGCGTTCTATGAAGAAGGACGTGGCGGCACCGTCGCCGTGGTCACGCAGGGCAAGGGTCAGAAGAGCTTTCAGCGCTTGTATATCCAGGGCGTGTCGAACACCGGTGACGCCATGCCATCGCTGCGCTACATGCGGATTCAGGCGCTGCTGCCACTGCTGATCCATAACGGCGAACCGCACTCGGCGCTGGTGATCGGTTTCGGCACTGGCATTACCGCAGGCGCCCTGACCCGCTATCCGGGCCTTGAACACCGTGTGGTCGCGGAGTTGCTACCGTCGGTGGTCAAAGCCGCGCCGTTGTTCAAAGGTAACTTCAATGCCGCTGCCGATCCGACGGTCGATGTTCGCCTGCGCGACGGTCGCCAGGAACTGCTGCGCAGTGCGCAGCGCTACGACCTGATCACTCTCGAACCGCCACCGCCCTCCGCCGCCGGCGTCGTGAACCTGTATTCGCGCGACTTCTACCAATTGGCCGCCAGTCGCCTTGAGAAACAAGGCCTGGTCGCTCAATGGCTGCCGCTGCCGACGCAGAACATCGACGATTCGCGTTCGCTGGTGCGCAGCTTTCTCGATGCCTTCCCCTACGCCACGCTGTGGACCAGCGAATTCCACGAAATGCTGCTGGTGGGCTCGATGGAGCCGATTGAACTGGACGCTGCGAAAATCAGCCAGCGCTTCCAGCAGGACACCGTGCGCAGTACGTTGCAAGACGTGGGCATCGGTTCGGCGCCGGCCTTGATGGCGACCTGGGTGACCGATCGCGCCGGGCTCGAACGCTTCGCAGGCGATGCCCTGGCGGTGACCGATGATCAACCACGGATCGAATACGCCCCCTGGGTGCGCGCCAAGGAAATCAGCCGCGTGCTGCCGGCGTTGCTGGATTTGCGCCTGCCACCGCCGCTGCTCAATGCCGATGCTGGTTTCATCGAGCGCATGAATGCCCATCAGCAGCGCCTGATGCAGTTCTATCGGGCGAGCCTGCACGCCTATGACGGCGACCGCGACGCCTGGGCCAGGGACATCCGTGAAGTGATGATGGGTGATGGCGGCAATCCGTATTACCGCTGGTTTGTTGGTGACGGGACATAAGACTCGAGGACATTTCGACGCGAAACAGGTAGGGTGCGCAAAATCAAATGGCCATCACTGAATCGCGTCGCAGGTTTTCATGGAGTTGCACCCACAATGAGTTGCTGGACTGTCCTGGGCCTTTCGGCAGACGCCGATACGCGCACGATCAAACGTCACTACGCCGCCCTGCTCAAACAGACGCGTCCGGACGAAGATCCCGAAGGGTTCCAGCGCCTGCGCGAGGCCTATGAACAGGCACTGACCGCCAAGGAATGGGAACAGTTCAGTGAGCAGGACCCACAGGAAGAAGCGTCGTGGGACCTGACCGACCTGTCGGGGACACAAATCGACGTGCTGCAACAGGTTACGCGCTCGCTCAACGGCGTCAGCCTTGGTGAGCTGCAGCAACGCCATGCGCTGGCCCTCGAACACGGCGCGCTGGATGTCTTGGAAGACGAGGTGCTGCGCCATTGCGTCGAGCATCCCGACACGTCCGAAGACCTGTTGGAGTGGGCGATCAAGACTTTCCAGTGGTTCAGCGCCTGGCAACGTCTGGAACTCGACGAGGAGCAGATCTATCAGGTGTTGGCGCAGCGGCGCCAAGGCATCACGCACACTTTGCGCGAGGCACTTGAACGCGAAGACGCCGAAGGTTTTTTGCAGGCCTATGCCCAGTGTTTTCGCCATCAATGGCTCAAGGGCGAGCACCATCGCCAGTGGTTCAACGGGCTGCTGAGCCAGTTATTGCTGGAAAGTCGTTTCTGGTCATCGACGATTTTTGAAGCGGTCTCAACCGGGCAAGGCTGGCATGCCGGGCCCGCCAGCCCCTGCCCGAAAACCGAATGGCAGCGCCTGGTGGACCGTCACGAAGCGCCGATCTTCCTCGCCAGGCAACAACACCTGGCCACTCAACCGGCCGCCACCCCCGAGCATCGCGCCGCTCGCCTGCTGCTGGCACCGGGCAGCTTCAGTCAACGCCGGGCGTTGGCCCGACGCTTGCGCGACGATGATTGGACGCAGTGCCGTCAGCTGAGCTCAGCGCTGTACGCCAACCACCCGAAGCTCTGCGAGGCCATGCCCGGCGGCACGCCGTTCTTCTGGCGCGAGTGGGAACACACTTTCGACAGCTGGCCGATCTACCTCGGCATCGCCCTCGCCTGCCTGATTGGCAGCTTTGTTCTATACGCCCCCAATGGCGAGCGCCTCGGGAGCTTGATCGGCGTCGCAGTGTTCTGGTCAGTGATATTTTCAGCCGGCGGTTGGGTACTGCACTGGCTGATGCATCAGTTCGCCCATCGCGTGTGGTTGCTCGATGATCGACTCAGTGCGTACCTGTTACCCGGGTTCAACCCGCCACCGTTTGGCGTACTGCGCGACCTGTTGCCTTGCGCCGTGATGGCGGCAGGCATTGGTAAGGTGTATGGCCTGATCGGCAGTGGCGTTTACGTCGCCACGCTTGTGGCTGTGGGTCTGATTCGCCGGTACGAGGGCAAGCCACGCGTCTCTTGGAAGCCCTCCAATCCGTGGATCAAACGCAGCCTTGCAGGTGCAGGGATTTTGCTGTTGGTGGCGTTGCTGGGCGTGTTCAAAGTGATCTCCAGCCAAGGCACGGTCAATCGCAATCAGGGCCTGCAACAATGGACAGAACGCTTGTGCAGCCGCATGCCGGCCAGTACCAGCGAATGTGGCGCACCGGCCACGATGGAACAGTGGTACGGCAAGGAGGCCGGACAATGACTCGGGAATGGTTGTTCCCCGTGGGGATATTCTGGGGGGTGATTACCCTCGGGATGATCGGGGCTGGAAAACCCCTGACCACGTTCGACCTGTGGCTGGACAAACACGATGCGCCCATCACTGCGCAAGCCAATGCATTGAGCCCGGTCATCAACTGCATCAATCGGGTCGACGTGCAATGGCACCTCGCTTACGAGCGTTACACGTCACCGGCGCAACTCGGGGAACCCGTTCGGAACTGGATGGCCAACCAACATGATTTCGACGACGGCGTTGCCACTACAGTGAACGAGGCCCAAAGGGATGTCTGTTCGCCGAAAATCAGTGAGAAACTCTCGATCCTTGGCTACGAAAAGTCGCTAGTGACGCTGGCAGACGACTACGTGCAGGCACTGGAGCGCGTGACGCCGCTCACGCTGAAAATCCGTTTTTACCAGCAACCGGTTTTCTCACAGCCCACCTATGAATTGCCGCCCGAATTCGCCGTGCAATTTCAGCCCAGGGCTGACGCGTACCTTTTGGCCTCTGCGGCGTTAAGACAGCGTGTCGAAACGCTGGACCTTGAACAACGACGCGAGCAGCTGAAACTGATCGAAGCCCGACATGGCAAAGACATTCATTGGTACCTGCTGGACTACATGATTCAAGCCAAAGACACACTGAACGTGGTCAGCGACGGGGTCAAAAACCGCAGCCTGACCCCGCAGGCGCTGGCCTTGACCACCCGAGAGCTGCAACTGGCCTGGGATTACCGGCAGCAATTCAACCATGCAGAGTTACCCGAAACGAGAAAACGCAACGAAGTGCCGCGCTACCTCTGGGACCACATTACCGGGCCTGCGCAGAAGTACCTCGATGCCTTGAATACCTTGCACAACGACTGGCAGAACAAGGCTGAACCGCAGCGATTGAGCGAAGACTTTTATGCCGTGACGCGGGGGTATGACTCGCTCGTCAGCCACTACAACCGAATGGCTCGCTTTGATTATTGAAGAGGCGAGTTCCGCGACAGGTCGCTAAAAAACTCACTATTGACCCAACGCTGCCGGCCATTTCACAACCGTCATTTGACAGATGCCCGGCATCCGGCAAAGCTGCATCAAGCTTGATCGCGCGCCCAAGGGCAAACGCACCTGGACTATGGAAGTCGCAATGCCGAAACATAAAAATAAAGCAGCAAGCCCAAACCCTGATTCGCAACCGAACCTGATCAATCGCTACCTTTTTCCTGTAACCATCGGCACATTGCTGCTGGCGGTCATCGCCATCGGCTGGTTTCTGTTCAGCAGTTCACCGGCACCGCTCAAGCCTGTTCCCGTCAGCGCCCCTGTCGCGCAACAGGCCAAACCGCAACCGGTCGCGATGGYCCCGGCGAAGATGGTCGATGAACAACAGTGCCAGGGTTGCCACAGCGAGCAGGTCAAGGACTGGCAAGGCTCCCATCACCAATTGGCGATGCAACCGGCCAATGCCGAAACGATGCTGGGCGACTTCAATAACGTCACGTTCAAGGCCGAGAACGAAACCACCGTGTTCTCACGCAAGGACGATGGATTCTGGGTCAATACACCAGGCATTGATGGCAAGAATGCCGATTTCAAGGTGGCTTATACCTTTGGCATCGCGCCATTGCAGCAATACCTGATCGAGGTCGGCGAAGGACGTTTGCAACCCTTGGGCGTGGCCTGGGATACCGAAAAACACCGCTGGTTCCACCTCTATCCCGGCCAGGGTGTGAACTTCAAGAATCCGTTGCACTGGAGCAAGCCAAGCCAGAACGCCAACTTCATGTGCGTCGAGTGCCATACCACAGGCTATAAACGCAATTTCGATGCCGCCAAAAACACCTTTGACAGTCAGTGGAACAGCCTCGGTGTCGGCTGCCAGGCGTGCCACGGCCCGGCCTCCAATCACCTGGAATGGACGGCGAAAAAAGGTGATTTGATTCACGCCGGTTTTGCCGTCGACCTCAAGGACAAGAACGCGACCGTCGAGATTGAAACCTGTGCCCGCTGCCATTCGCGCCGCGCCCCGCTGAGTGATGGCTACACCGTTGGCAAACGCCTGATGGATGACTACCTGCCAAGCGCCCTGACCCGCGAGTTGTATGCACTGGACGGCAAGATCAAGGACGAGGTGTTCGAACATGGCTCCTTCGCCCAAAGCAAGATGTTCGACAAAGGCGTGCGTTGCAGCAACTGCCACAACCCGCACAGCAGCGAGCTGAAGGCGCCGGGCAACGGTGTTTGCCTGCAATGCCACAACACGGCGGGCAAGACGTCGGTGGAAGGCGTCGACGGTAAAGGCCTGCAAGCGAAAAACTACGATTCCATCGAACACACCCGCCACACCATGGGCCAACCGGGCTCGCAGTGCGTGGATTGCCACATGCCTGGCAAATTCTATATGGGCAATGACTTCCGGCATGACCACAGCTTCAGTATCCCCAACCCGGAGCGGGCGAAAAAACTGGGAACACCGGATGCCTGCCTCACTTGCCACCAGGGTAAGGACGGCGACAAGGTCACTGAGCAATTCAAACTCTGGAACAGCGCGCCAACCGTACAGGCCCCGCGTTATGACGAAAGCCTGTGGCTGATTCGCAACGGCCAGCCCGGTGCGGCGCAAGCTTTGTACGAGCAGTTGCAACGGAGCAATTTGCCAGCGATTCAACGGGCAACCTTGCTCACCGAATTGCCGATGTACCCGAGTGAACAGGCGCTGAAACTGGCCACCAAGGACTTGAGCAACCCGGCCCCCCTGGTGCGTGAAAGCGCCGTGCGGGCCATCAGCGCATTCTTGCCGCCGCCCGAACGTGCGCCGCTGTTGTCGCCGTTGCTGGCAGACCCGGTGAAGGCGGTGCGCATCGCCGCGGCCCGCGATTTGCTGGGTCTGGCCAGTAACGGATTGGGCAATGCCCAAGCGAACTGGAATGCGGCCATTGCGGAGTACGAAGCGGTACAGATGAGCCTGCTGGAACGGGCCGAAGCCRATCTCAACCTGGCGATGCTCTATCAGGCCAGCGGCCGCAATGACAAGGTCGAAAAATACCTGCGCACGGCCCTCGAACGCGATCCGGATTTCTACCCGGCGCTGGTGACGCTGGTGCAATGGCTGGAAGCCAACGGCCGCAGCCAGGAGGCTCAGACGCTGCTGGCACAAGCCTTGAAAGACCACCCGGACGCAGCGCTGTTGCAATACACCCAAGGCCTGTCGCTGGTGCGGGCAGGTAAATCGGACCAGGCCATGCCAGCGTTACGCAAAGCCGCACAACTGGAACCGCAGAACGCCCAATACGGCTACGTGCTGGCCGTGGCGTTACACGACAAAGGCAAGGTTGAAGAGGCCTGCGAAGTGCTGGAGCAATTGTTGAAAGTGCAGCCGGCCAACCGCAATGCGCGGCTGTCGTTGATCCAGTACTACCTGGCCAATGGACAAGAGCCCAAGGCAC
>NZ_JBFUBK010000020.1:0-63001 GCF_056405815.1 Pseudomonas sp. P1_F1_2
GGTTGGGGGTTGGGCTCGGACATATATAAAAGGCGTGTTTTGCAAGTGCGTCAATATGCGAGGAAATTCACGTATGACGAAAGTTGTAAAAGTTATGAGTCAGTGTTAATTGGTTGTGACAAGGTTTGATAAAAAAATGAGAATATTTAAATATTTTTCACCGGTATTTTATATTTGTTTTGTTACTTGCCGGGCCGAAAAGTCCGGCAAGTTTTCAATTTATAATCAATCGTTATAAGCACTGGCCCTTCAATCACGCCGATTGCTACGCCGCGCCACACCCGAAACGCTGACCGGAGTAAGAGGGCGTCCTACGACGGCTTCGGCCGAGGAAATGACACTGTGTACGCCCGGGATCGATAGGGTTTCGCCGAGTTCGAGCGCTGCGACCAGAACAAAGCCCACCAGCACCAAGCCACCGGTTTTTATCAAGCCGTTCATTTGGCATGTCCTCGCACAAAGTTTTTCGGTAAGTCATCGCCGTTGGGCACGTCTTTCAAGTCGACTTTCTTGGCATCCGTCGAGTTATCAAACGTGAAGTCGTCAGCGGCAACCTCTGTGCCCGTTTTCCAGTCACTCAACTGAATGCTGTACTGCGGACCACCCTCGACTTGTTTTGAGGTGATGACATAGCGGCAAGGGTAAGGACGCTCGCCTTGAGCGATCCAGATTTGCCAATCAACTTCCTTGGTTCTGAAGGCCAGGTGATCGCATTCGACGCCACCGATGACGCCGCTGCCCAAGTCTTTTATGTCGGTCACTCCCACCATCAACGCTTCCTGGGGGTTGGACCCAAACAGGTCGGCACCGGCTATTGGCCTGTCGTACTTAACCCTTAACTCATCAATCAAATGATCCAGCGTGCCGGTGATGGGCACTTGCGTATAGGCATTCACATTTTTGCCCAGCACAGTCAGCGTCTTACCGTCATACAGCATTTCGATATCTGCAAATCCGCCAGTGCGGATGTTGCGTATTTTGTCTGGCCGGCTGATTACCGTCGTGCCGGAAGCGGCGAGGGCAAGTTTCTGTTTTTCTTTGGTGACGACTTCAAAGTTGGTGTCGTAGTTGAACGATATGTTTTTTTGCGCTGACATATAGTCGGACATGTTCTTTAGCAAATTTTTGGCGTACGCCTCATCTGCCAGCGAAATGATCGGTTGGCTCAAGCCGAGAATCAGCGCCAGCCCGGCCCCAGCGACACGAACGGCCGAGGGTTGGATTAACTTACGGGCGATCTTTTCCATGGAAGTTCACCGCTTCGGGAATGCCGGGTTGACCAGCGTGGAATTACAACGTTAGTTCCATCAACGTCATTGCGCCGCGTATTGCCCGACCGCTAATCGCATTTACTCAATGATCAAATCTGGTCGTTTGATCCAGTCCATGTTGTCTGTTTCGTGACTGTTGCCAATAAGCGAGGGGACACCTGCCCATTTGCCGCCCCGGTCCCTCCCGATTGTGTTTACTCGCCTGTTTGGCTAACCTCGCACAAACCCGCAAAATCAGGCATAAACATGCAAGATCAGCATTCCATCGCCGAGCTCCCTTCGGTGCGCCGGCAAAAAATCCTCCTGATCCTGGAGCGCGACGGCAAAGTCATGGCTTCAGAGTTGAGTCAGCATTTTGCGGTGTCCGAAGACACCATTCGTCGCGATCTCTCCGAGCTTGCCACCGCCGGCCTGGTGCAGCGGGTACACGGCGGGGCGCTGCCGCGACCGAAAGACACGGGCAAGGATTTTTTCACTCGGGTCAGCGAAACCGATGAGGTGAAAGCGCAGTTGGCGCAACTCGCGGCGCGCCGGGTTCAGGAGGGGCAGATTGTGCTGTTCGATTCGGGCAGTACAACGCTGCAAATTGCGCGGTCGCTGCCCTCGGACATCTCCATCACGGCCATTACCGCGTCGCCGATGATCGCCATCACCCTGGCCGAGTACAAAGGCATCAAGGTGATCCTGGCCGGTGGACAGCTCAACCCCGCGACGATGTCGGCCAGCGGGCATGAAACCCTGCGGCTGATCGAAGGCATCAAGGCTGATCTGTTGTTCACCGGTGTCTGCGCGATTCACCCGGACGTCGGCATCAGCTCGCTGCATTTCGATGAGGCGCCCGTGAAGCGAGCGATGCTTGCCAGCGCTTCACACGTGGTGGCGGTGATTACGGCGGACAAACTCGGGGCGGTGGAGCCGTTTGTGGTTGCACCGTGCAATCGCATCCATACACTGATTACCGAGCAACACGTAGCGTCGGGCAGCGTCGAGGATTATCAGCGGTTGGGCATTGAAGTGGTTCAGGTCGATGCCTGAGTTCAGCCATGCCCCAACGCAATCGCAAACGACACGACGATGAGGCAGGCAAAGGCAAAATTTAAATTCATGAGGGTATCGTCCGACTGATCCGAAAGGACGCCATCATGAATTCGTCGAAGAAAAATAAAAAATTCGGCTTCGTGATTTAAAAGATCGAAGGAATTGATACCTGACCAGGCGTTCCGCTTGTTGCGCCTCGGCAGTCGTTGGCCAACCGCCTAAACCAGATACTTGCGAAACCACGCCACGGTGCGGTCCCACGCCAGTTTCGCGGCGGCTTCATCGTATCGGGGCGTCGAGTCGTTATGGAAACCATGATTGCAGCCCGGATAGATGTAGGCCTCGTAGGTTTTGCCCGCTGCTTTCAGCGCTTGCTCATACGCCGGCCATCCTTCATTGATGCCTGCGTCCAGTTCGCCGTAATGCAGCAGCAACGGTGCCTGGATCCGGGGTACGTCTTCCGCCTTGGGCTGGCGACCATAAAAGGGTACGGCTGCCGCCAGTTCCGGATACGCCACGGCCGCGGCGTTGGAGACCCCGCCGCCGTAGCAGAAGCCGGTGATGCCGACTTTTCCGGTGGTCGCGTCGTTTTTTGTCAGCCATTCGATGCCGGCGAAAAAATCATTCATGAGCTTTTCCGGATCGACCTTCGCTTGTAGCTCCCGACCTTTGTCATCGTTGCCGGGATAACCACCGACCGAACTCAGGCCGTCGGGGGCGAGCGCAATGAACCCGGCTTTGGCAACGCGTCGGGCGACGTCTTCGATGTAAGGATTGAGCCCGCGGTTTTCATGCACGACCAACACCGCCGGCACCTTGCCGGTGACTTTGGTCGGGCGCACGAGATAGCCGCGCACATTGCCGTGGCCCTTGGGCGAGGGGTAGGTGATGTACTCGGCGAGGATGTCCGGGTCGGTAAACTCCACTTGCTCGGCGAGCGCATAGTTGGGGCTCAGGGAGGCGAGCAGTGCGCTGGCGGTCAAACCGCCCAGGGTGAACAGTGCCGCACGATCGAGAAACTCTCGCCGATTGATCTTGCCATGGGCGTAGTAGTCGTAGAGTTCGAGCAGTTCGGGGGCGAAGTCTTTGGCGGTTAGACGGTCCATAGGGGCGCTTCCCGTTTGGTCAGGATTTGAATCAGTAAAGCAGTGATTGTCTCAGGGGCACTTATTTTCAGTCGTTGCCTGAGCTTTGCAGGGCGTGGGTTCTGGACATGTGTGGTACCAGGTCGCCCAAATTGCAGCCAAGACAATTAGCATGGACAAGGCGTGGAAAGTTCGAACAGTCCGTGGCTTTACGGCTTGAACCACAAGTTTTTTGCCGACTGGGCCCGTTTCCTCCGAGGCCAGCCTGACGGCTTCGCCGAATCTGCGAAGCTCTTTTTGTGACAGGACAATTACCCATTGACTGGCCATTGCAAAAATAAAGTAGCTGACTGCAATCAGCAGGTAGGTGGTAGCTGGCCATTTACCCTTGTCGCTTCCAATGGTGTAACCCAAGACAGCAATTGAGATGACCTGAAAGTAGGCCCACAGTTTATGGATGCTGTCGCTTTGCTTCTGATAAATGTCGAACRCATCTTTGAATGCAACGTCAGTCATGATTTAGCACCCCAGCTTAAACTTCGACCGACAGTGGGTTTTGTCGCCACAACCCGGACGTTCTTTGCGGGTCGTGGCAAACAAAAGGGCCTACCGACTAATGCCCACCCACCACCATATGACTGAACGGCGCCACATACGCCTGCAACGTCACCAACCCACCCACCAGAATCGCCAGCACGATGGAGTGGAAGAACACATAACGCAGAATTTCCCCTTCATGCCCGTACCAGCGCGTTGCGGTGGACGCGACCACGATTGATTGCGCATCGACCATTTTGCCCATGACCCCGCCGGAGCTGTTCGCCGCTGCCATCAGCACCGGGCTGATCCCCAATTGTTCGGAGGTCACCCGTTGCAAGCCGCCGAACAGCACGTTGGACGCGGTGTCCGAGCCGGTCAACGCCACGCCGAGCCAGCCCAGGAGGGTGCCGAACATCGGGTAGAAAATGCCGGTCGCGGCGAAGGCCAGGCCCATGGTGGCGTCCAGTCCGGAGTAACGCGTGAGGAAGCCCAGGGCGAGCATCGCCGCAATGGTGATCAGCGAAAAACGCACCACCCACAATGTTCGCAGATACTGGTGAATCAGCTGCGGGATGGAGTAACCCATCAGCAAGCCACCGAGGATTGCCGCCAGCAAGATGCCGCTGCCGGTGGCGGTGAACCAGGTGAATTTATAGATCGCTTCCTCGGTTTTCGGTGCCGGCACCACGGGTGGCACTTTCTCGACTTGCAGGTGCAGCGTGGTGAACGTCACGATCGGGGCGAAAATCGGGTTGGCCTCGCGCATCGGTTTGCCTTGCGGGTCGAGCTTGGCTGCGCTGGTTTGCGGATCGATGGCCGGGCGGGTATCAAAGGTGTTTTTGAAACCTTGGGTGCCCCAGATAAAGACGAACACCGTGAGGATGATCCACGGCATCCACGCGCGCATCACTGCAGGCTTGGCATCATTGGCAAACGTCGCGCTGGGTGCGGTTTTCTGTTCATGCTCGGCATCGATTTTCGAGTTGTCGACACGCCCGGTCAGTGCGGCCGAAGTGTGCACCGAGGCCGGTTTCCACACCTTGAGAAAAGCCGTCAGGCAGGCCATGGAAATCAGCGCGGCGATCACGTCCACGAGCATCGGGCCGTGGTAGTTGGACACGAGAAATTGCGGTATCGCGAAGCTGACCCCCGCCACGAGAATCGCCGGCCAGATTTCCAGCATCTTGCGCCAACCGGCGAAGGCCCAGATCAACCAGAACGGTACAAGCACCGAAAAGAAGGGCAGCTGCCGACCGACCATCATCGACAGCTCCATTTCATCCAGCCCGGTCACTTTGGCCAGGGTGATGATGGGCGTGCCCAGCGCGCCGAAGGCCACCGGTGCCGTGTTGGCGATCAACGCGAGGCCGGACGCGGCGAGGGGCGAGAAGCCCAGCCCGATCAGGATCGCACCGGTCACCGCCACCGGCGTACCGAAACCGGCCGCGCCTTCGAAGAAGGCACCGAAACAGAAGGCAATCAGCAGCAACTGCAGGCGTCGATCGTCGGTGATGCGTGCAATGGAGTCCTGCAGCACTTTGAACGAGCCGTTTTCGGTGGTCAGCCGGTGCAGAAAGATGATGTTGAGCACGATCCAGCCAATCGGCAGCAAACCGTTGGCGGCACCGAACAGCGCCGCCGAACCGGCCATGTTCGCGGGCATGCCGAAAGCGAAAATTGCGATCAGCAAGGCGGACGCCAAGGCGAACAATGCGGCCATGTGCGCTTTGATGTGGAAAAACGCCAGAGATGCCAGCATCACCACCACCGGCACTGCCGCCATGAGCGTGGAAAGCACCGGGTTATTGAAGGGGTCGTAGACTTGTTGCCAAACCATGTTCCACCTCTGCTTTTTATTGTTGATCGTGCAGGCCCCGGGCGGGGTTGGTGGGAAGGAGTATAGGTGGCATTACGCCGCTGTCTCGGCAGGTTCATCGCCGTGACCACCGGGTGCCGTCCGACGATGAACTTCTACTACGCTCAAAAAGAATGACTGGCCCGATCCATTCACAATGAGAGGGAGACAGCGATGACTGAACGCCACGAGGAACACAAGGAGACGCTTTCCAACGGATGCTCGATCAGGGTCAAGGCCGAGATACTGAAAGACGGCTCCCTGAAAATGTTGATCGGTGTGTACCGGCCGGACGGTTCGGTCATTGAAGAGGACCACCATCCGTCGCCGCACCTGTTGGACATGGAGGACGCGATGGACTGGGCCATCGAAAAGGCCAAAACCGTCGGCAACAGTCAGCAAACGCTGTAAGAGCGGTGCAGCACCGCTCTGACCGACTCGGCTACTGCGTACCGAACATGGCCGTCCAGTAAATCCCCGAATCGCTTTTCGGGTCCACCGCGTAAGCCGCGCCCAATTCACGGAACTGCGGATTCATCAGGTTGGCGCAATGACCGGGGCTGGCCAGCCAACCGTCGACGACCTTGCGCACGGAGTCTTGCCCGGCGGCGATGTTCTCGCCGATCTGCTGATAGACATAGCCCGCCAGTTCCGCCCGGTCTCCCGGCGTGCGACCGTCGCGGTCCTTGTGATCAAAATAGTTGTTGTTGGCCATGGCCCGCGAGTTGGTTTCGGCGGCGGACGCGAGGGTGGCGTTCCAGGCCAGCGGCGTGGTCGCGGTAAATGGCTGGCCGCCGCACTGACGGGGTGTACTGCGCGCGGCGTTGAGCTCGACCAACAGCTTCTGGCCTTCGGCGGCGGCATCACCCAGGCGCGCGGTCAACAGGGGGCGGGCGAGCACGATGCGCCAGTCGGTGCCTTGGCGGCTGACGCCGATGTCGATGAATTTCGGGTCCAACACCACCTGGCAGAAGCTTTCCTGTACCGCCATCATCGCCGCTTGCGCATCACGCGGGCCTTTCAGGGATATCGCTTGCACGTTGAACATCGGATACGACGCACGCACCATGGCCTGCTGCAAGTCGACCTGTCCGCTGGCCGGCAATACCAGACGCGGATCGCTGGTCAGCGGAGGCAACTCCGGCGAGACCTGACCGCCGCAACGCTGCGACAGGCTGCGAAAGGCGTTGATCGAATCGGCCAGTTGCGTTTCTTCGGACGCCATCGCCGTTGCGGCAAGCATCAGACCCAACGACAACCCCGACAAGCGCAATGCGGATGATAAGACGTGCATGGAAACCCCCTTGGACGGACTGCGCCCATGATGCGCGAACTCCCCCGGTACAAGGCAATGGCTTTTTGCAGTTTGTTGCTCAGTAGCTGACATGATTTGGCTACTACACTGTTCCGACACCTCCCAGAGTGTTTTCACCATGTCCAGCAAATGGATAGCCGTGCTTCTCACTGCTGCGCTTTTCGCCGGTTACGTCGTCGCGGATGAGCAACAACAAAAAAAGCAGGTGGCGGAAGGCAAGGCGCAGGTACTTGAACAAAAGGCGGCGGAGAAGGGCAGTGATGCGCCGGTGCCCAAGTCCGAGACCATCACCCCGTCCGAAGTCCAGGCGGTCGACCCGGCCGGCAAGGCCCCGTTGGACGATGCGATTACCTGCATGGCCCGCTCCATTTACTGGGAAGCCAAAGGCAAGGACAAGATCGACATGGAAGCGATTGCCAACGTGGTGATGAACCGCCTCGGCCATGAGGGTTTTCCCGATACCGTGTGCGGGGTGGTCAAGCAAGGCTCCGAAACCAAAAGTTGCCAGTTCTCCTGGTGGTGCGACGGGAAGTCGGACTCCGTCCAGGAAGAAAACCAATATGGGCTGGCCAAGGAAATCGCGCGCAAGGCGCTGAATAAGCAGCTACCGGATCGCACCGGCGGCGCGATGTATTTCCACGACAAGACGGTGAAGCCGGTCTGGGCCAAGAAGTACATCAAAACGGCGAGCATCGGCTTGTTCGTGTTCTACAAGCCGCATGACGGGTCGGCGAAGTAGATTGGCCGACCCTGAGGTTCAAGCGCTCTACACTTCGCGACCATGCGCCACAGCGGCCAGTTGGCCGGTATCGACCCGGACAAACACCGAGTCGCCCACTGCCGTGAGCACGTCGTCGGCGTACACCTCGCAAATCACCCGGCTCTTGCGCCCGACGTCACCCTCGACCCTGGCGCGCAAGGTGAGCGCAACGCCCATCGGTGTCGGTTTGATGAACTTGATGCCAAGGCTGCCGGTGACGCAGTCGATACGCGGCAGTGAGCCAGGCTCGCGGTTTTCGGCCCGATAGTGGTAAGCCATGGCGGTCCAGTTCGAGTGGCAATCAACCAACATCGCAATGAGCCCGCCGTACACCAGATCCGGCCAGCCACAATATTTGGCCTCGGGCAGGTGCTCGGCGACCACGTGTACGCCATCGGCATCCCAGCGGCTTTTGACGTGCAGCCCGTGAGGGTTACGGCTGCCGCAGCCGTAGCAAACGCCATCGGGTGCGGCGCTGTCCTGCATGGAAATATCGAACATGGTTGTCCCTTGTTGTGCTTGAAGTCCGTTGCGATTAAACCGCTGGAGCAGGGGGAAGTCCATTGGCGTCATGCGCTCGGTTGAACGCCCTGATGGGACGTCAGAACTTCGCGTAGTTCAACGCATCGACAATGGCGGAGCCGCCAATACCGGTCAGCGACAGCAACAACGCACGAATCAACGGGTCTTCGGAGTAGCGGGAGAACGAACCGGTATTGAGCGTCGCGATGCGGTCGCGGATCATCTGGAATTTTTCGTAATAGCCCGGCTTTTTGGGGGTCTCCAGCAGATAGGCATCGATACGCTGCAGTGCCAGCGTACGAGCCTTTTCGGCCGCCCGACGCAGCGACAGTGCGGACGCGAGCAGGATCAGCGTGGTCAGCAGGAATGAAATGACCACGCTGGGGGGCGTCGGCCAGTTGTCGAACAGGCTGCTGCGCGATGCCAACAGAATCAACATGACCACCGTCGGGGCATAGATCAGGCGGCTGACCGCTGAGGTGCGCTTGGCGATCAGTTGCAAATCCACCCATTCATCGATGCAGGGGTGTCTGAGAACGCCAAAGATTTTCCCGTGTTCCTGCTGCAGCTTTTCGGGCCAGATCGCGTGGTGATTGCTCAGGTGCCGTATGAATCGTGTCAGCAGCAGGTTGGCATCCACGACCCAGAACACCAGCACCTGGAACGCCAGGGTCGGGATCAGCCAGACGAACATCCACATCATCGATTGCCCGCGCACCGGAACCTGTTCCATTGGCCAGATCACAAACAAGACGCTGGTGACCACGATGAACACCCAGGTCGCGAGCAGAGCGCGCAAGAGGCGGGCGCCGAACGCTCCGCAGATGCAGTGCTCACCCCAGAAGCGTGCGATGGAAATCATTTTTCGTTCGTCGTCGCAGTTGGCCTGGATAGTTGTACAAGTCTTTGACCAGTTGTCATTGGTACTGACCAGCGGGAAAAAAATCAGCAGCAGGAAATACCCAAATTCATTGCACCAGCGACGAAAGTTCCAGCGCCTGCCTTTATGGAAAAAGTGCAGTACCTGGCGGCACAACCCCAATCGATACCTGCGCATGAATGCGTGCAATTGATAGGTGCGTTCTATCTCGACCCTGTTGACGCGCAGGTTGCGCCAGCCCCATGCCAGTGCCGAAAGCGAGATCAGCACGGCGGTGACGCGCAGTCCCACCGTCGGCCAGGCACTGATGCCTTCAAACAGGAACATCGGCTCGCCGAGCCCAAAGTTCGTCAAGGGGCCGCGCTTTTGGTACACCAGTATCAACGTGAGCACAAACACCACGAGGGGGGTGACGATGTACCACGATGGTGAATCGTACACGCCGCTGCTGGCGCTGGCCGTCGCGATATTGTCCTGTGCCAGACGCTCGAGGCGACGGACCCGGTTTGAGGTGATGATGCCCAGCAGGATCAGTAAGAACGTGCACCAGAGAAGCCCTGCATGCCAGGTGCGGGTGGCGATAAATGCGCAGGCTGCCGCGATCATATACAGCATCATGGGTACGCCGCGTGCCCAGGCCAGCTTCGTTTGTGTGGCCATTTCCGGCCCCGAAATCCAGCGCCAGACGACGAACCCGGCCAGTAGAAGAAGGACAACCGTCAGCGGGCCGGCCCAGAAAAACGATTGAGTTCTTTCGAATGCTCTGCGCACCGATTGTGAGGCTTCAGGGTAGGGCGGTGGCGACGGGTCTTGAAGGCAACTCAAAGACATCAGGTCGTGAGGATGTATGTCTTGATCCGAATTGGCCGATGCCTTGCAGTTCTTCGCGCGCTCGAGGGTTACCGGGCTCGCGAGCGGAATAAAACCGCTGATGCCCACCTCATAGATACCGGGCAAAAGCAGGTTCGATTTCGTGTAGTCGAATTTCTCTCGCTTGGTACGGAACGATTGCGGCGCCAATGCCGCCTGAACGGCGACAAATACCGAGCTTTGCAGGCTGTCGCGAAACGGTGGCACGTCTTGCTGCAGGACGCGCGTCAGGGTCAGCCCATAAGGTGCCGCCAGTATCAGGTTGCGGGTAGTTTCCGCCTGACCTCGTTGCAGCATGCGCGCGTCGAGGTCGGTGGAAAAATACAGTTTGTAAGGCATTCGACTCTTGAGCGCCTGTAACACCAAGAGTTTGTCGTAAGTGTCGACACCTAATATGCCGATGGCGCCAATGCCCGGTTTGCCGTTTCGTCGATAGGCCGCGTCCTCGCGTGCGATGTGTTCGGCGAGGCGGCGCAGGTAGTCGAGCTGGGAGTTGCCGTCGGCTTTCTCCAGTGGGCTGAGGTCGATTTTGCCGGCGTCTTTGTTATTTTTGCTGGCATCGCTGCTGGCGGTTTTGTCATTGCTCGCGGCTTCCTCGGGGAGGCGTCCGTCGAGGCCCCGTAGATAGCTGAAACGCAAAACCCATTTGTCGACCAATGCCTTGTCATCGTGTTCACTCAAACCTGCTTTGATGGCAACCCCGGCCTTGAAACTTTCGATCAGCGCGCGACTATAAAAACTGTCCCATTCGGATATCAGCGCGATTCGGTCTGGCGCCAGCGGCCAGTTGTTCTCTACGCAAGTTTCTCCGGCTCGCTTTGAATTGATTTTGTTGTTGCTGCATTGCAGGCTGGTGGCCGGATCAACATTGCGCAGCTTCAGTTCCGCCAGCATCAATTGCGCCATGGTGCCGTCGTCGTTGACGGTTCGCAGCAGCTTCATGTCGTATTCGCGCGGTGGCGGCGGGTCGGGAACATTGAGGTGGTTAGTCAGTGTCAAATTGTCCGCAGTGGCCAGGGGCGAGTAGATCTCGACATTGGGTGTTGCCCGGGCGTTGGCGTCATCCTGATACATAGCCCGCAGCACGGTTGAAGTGGCGGGGCCGATGACTTTCAGCACAGTACGATTGTCAGGCACGCCTGTGCAGGCCAATGGGTAACTGCTTTCGAGAGTGCTACACGCCAGGCTCTGGCGCAGCTTTTCCAGTTGCTGCAATGGCTGTGAACCCAGTGCGTCTTGTTTCAGCCAGAACACGATGGTCTGCTCGGCGGGCTGGGGAGCGCCTTCAAGAGATTTTGGTGGGTCGAATGGATTGGAAACGAATATTTCGTAGGGCACATCGATGAAGTGTTGGTCCGGCGAAGGATCAACCGACAGATCGGCTGCCAGTCTCAAACAATGGATGTACTGCTCTTGATCCGGCACCCGATGAGAGTTTTTAAACCCGGCAAGCAGGGCATATCGAGTGCGGCGTCGGCGCTCGACTTCGTCAGCGTAGGGGCCACCTTCCACCAGCGAAACCATGATGTCGGGCGGGGTGGGCGCTCCGGGCGGCGGGGAAACCCTGGGCGCGCATAAATTCGCGGCATCCGGACTATCGATGTCGTTAAGTTTCTTGCGATAACGCTCCAGCGCATCAAACGGGTCCTGCCATAACCGCGCTTCGATCGGCAACTGCGCTTGAAATTGTGCACCGATGGGGCGCGGTTCAAGGAACGGTTCGCGGGTCAGTGCAAACGTAGAGACGACCAGACTGAAGATGACTGCGCTGCCCGGCAGCCAGAACGCCAGGTTAGTACCGGAATCCTTGTTGCTGTCCATGGCCCATCCCTCGAATGGCCGACGCTACTAGGTTATTTATAGACCTGTTTTACAAGTTGGTTTTGTTGAGTGCTTAGTTCTTTTAGTTGCGCGTGTTATTGCCCTGTAAGTTGTAACGTGGCCAATACACAAGTATGAAATTTAACGCGAAATAGAACGGGTTGAGGAAGTTGCATAACGGCATTGTTCGATCCATTGATCGCAAAGCCTGTTGTCCAGAATGCCAAGTGGCGTAGAGTCCACCTTTTATGGCCTGAAACCCCTCATGCCACTTTTAAGGTCGTCAGCCGTGCACAACATCGGACTCATCGTTTACCCCGGCTTCCAGGTACTCGGCCTCGCCATGTGCGCCACTTTCGAGCTGGCCAACAACACTACCACCGAGCCGGTGTACAGCCTTTCACTGCTGTCCGAGCACGGCGGCACGGTGCAGACCTCCGCCGGTTTCGGCGTGGAAACCAGCGCTTTCGATCAGCGCACTTTCGACACGCTGCTGGTGATGGGCGACAACGTGATTCGTCCGACGTCGCCCGGCGTGGTGGCGTTTTTGCGCAGCGCCAGCCAGACCACTCGCCGTATCGGTTCGATCTGCACCGGCGCCATCGCGCTCGCCGAGGCCGGTTTGCTGGACGGGCGGCGGGCGACCACGCATTGGTGCCATGCGCCGGCCTTGCAACGAGCGTATCCGAAGGTGATCGTCGAGGAGGACCGTATTTTCATCAACGACGGCAACCTCTGGACCGCCGCGGGCATGAGTGCGTGTGTCGACCTGGCCTTGGCGTTGGTGGAAAAAGACCTCGGTGCTGACGTGGCGCGCACGGTGGCCCGGCAACTGGTGGTGTATCACCGCCGCGCAGGGGGGCAGTCGCAGTTTTCGGTGATGCTGGAACTCGAACCGAAGACCGACCGCATCCAGGCGGCATTGACCTACGCCAAGCAACACTTGAAGTCGGCGTTGTCGGTGGAGCAATTAGCCGAGGCGGCCAATCTGAGCCCTCGGCAATTCAGTCGGGTGTTCCAGGCCGAAACCGGGCAATCACCGGCCAAAGCTGTCGAAAACCTGCGGGTAGAGGCCGCGCGGCTGATGATGGAAACCGGGCGGCACGCCATTGATGTGGTCGCCACCGAAACCGGTTTTGGCGACCGTGAGCGCATGCGTCGGGCGTTTATTCGCGCGTTCGGGCAGCCGCCGCAGGTGATTCAGCGCGCGAACCGGACGTGATAATCGGCATGTCCTAAAAGGTGGTGTATTCGGCATTTAAGACAAAATATGATTGCCGTAATCTTTATCTCGTTGAAGCCCAAACCCTCAGTGAGATCACCGCCATGACCATTGTCAAAGCTGCTGCCGTCCAAATCGCACCTGTGCTCTACAGCCGTGAAGGCACTGTAGAAAAGGTGGTTAACAAGATTCGCGAACTCGGCGAGAAGGGCGTGCAGTTCGCCGTTTTCCCGGAAACCATCGTCCCGTACTACCCGTATTTTTCTTTTGTGCAGGCGCCTTTCAAAATGGGTGCCGAGCACTACAAATTGCTCGATCAGGCGGTGGTGGTGCMTTCTGCGACCACCGATGAAATCGGCAAGGCCGCCAAGGAGGCCAACATGGTGGTGTCCATCGGCGTCAACGAGCGCGATGGCAGCACCCTGTACAACACGCAGTTGCTGTTTGATGCCGACGGCACCCTGATCCAGGCCCGGCGCAAGATTTCGCCGACCTATCACGAACGCATGATCTGGGGCATGGGCGATGGCTCTGGCCTCAAAGCGGTGGACAGCGCCGTTGGCCGCATCGGGCAACTGGCCTGCTGGGAACATTACAACCCGCTGGCGCGTTACGCCCTGATCGAAGACGGCGAACAGATTCACGCCGCGATGTACCCCGGTTCATTTGCCGGTGAACGGTTTACCCGCCAGATGGAAGTCAGCATCCGCATGCACGCCCTGGAATCGGCCTGCTTCGTGGTCAACTCGACGGCCTGGTTGTACCCGGAACAACAAGCCCAGATCATGGCCGACACCGGCTGCGAGATCGGTCCGATTTCCGGCGGTTGCTACACCGCGATCATCGACCCGCAAGGCGAAGTCATCGGCGCGCTGACCGAAGGCGAGGGCGAAGTCATCGCTGACATCGATTTGTTCGAGATCGAGATCCGTAAACGTCAAATGGATGGTCGCGGTCACTACAGCCGTCCGGAAATCCTCAGCCTGAACATCGACCGCACACCACACCGCCATGTTCATGAACGCAATGCCCAGCCGACGTTGGCGGTGGCTGCACCAGTGGAAGAGGTGTGACCAGGTAAACGTATTGGTGTGCCGGGGCTCTCATCGCGTGCAGCTCCGGTTACGCCATTTTTTGTTGTCCGGTATTTGAACCCGCAGTGGCCTGCGCTAGACTCCAGCCCCATGAAACGCTATCTGCGGTTTTGCCTGATTTTCCTGATCAGCCTCGCGCTTCCCCTGAGTGGAATGGCGGGCGTTTCCGCACCTGCAGAACCTTGTCCGATGAAAACCATGGACATGTCGATGATGGGTGACATGGGCATGGACTGCTGCCAGGACATGAGCACCGCGCCAGACCATGGCAAACCTTGCAAGCCGGGTCAGGAGTGCAAGACCGGTGCCCTTCTGCAAGTCTCGATCATCAAACCTCCCGTTAATCTGTTCAGCCCTGTGATAGCCACATTCTTCGCGGATGCGCTGCCTGTCCAGACCCCGTCCGGGGTATGGCGACCCCCTCGCGCCTGATTCCTGTTCCACGTTGAGCCCCATTCCGCCTGTGCGGGATGGCGTTGCTGCGCGCCTGTTAAAGCGCGCCGCGGATCATGACAGGAATTCAAGACATGAAACTCATGTGCTTTCGTACGGGGTGGCCGCTCGCGGCGGCCCTGGCGGCAAGTGTATTGGCGTTGCCGTGCGTCGCTGCCCCACTGACCCTCGATGAAGCCTTGCGGCTGGCCGATAACAACGCGCCGTCGCTCACCGCTCAAGCAGAAAAACTCCAGGCGGCCCGAAGCGCCGCGATTCCTGCCGGTGAATTGCCCGACCCGAAGCTGTTGCTGGGGGTGCAAAACTTTCCGGTCGGCGGCCCTGATCGGGGCACGCTGGACCACGACTTCATGACCATGCAAATGGTCGGTGTGATGCAGGAAATGCCCAGTGGCGACAAGCGCCGGGCGCGCACCGAAGTCGCCGAAGCGGCTGTAGACCTGGCCGCTGCGCAAGGGCGGGTCGAGCGCCAGACTGTGCGTCAGGCCACGGCGCTGGCCTGGATCGACAGTTATGCCGTCGAGCTGAAACACGCGCTGTTCCAGGAGTTTTATCGCGAGAACCGTCTGTTGGCCGACATCGTTCGCGCGCAGATTGCCAGCGGTCGTGCGCAACCGGCCGATGCCGTGACGCCCAGGCAGGAAGCGGTGCAACTGGAAGAGCAGCAGGACCAATTGACGTTACAGCGAGCCCAGGCGCGTGCGGCGCTCAAGCGCTGGATCGGTCCTGCGGCCAATGAGCAACCCACCGGCAACTGGCCGCAATGGCCCATCGATACCTCGGGTTATGTGCACAAACTCGAGCATCACCCGGAGTTGGCAGCGTTCGCGCCCATGACCCGGCAAGCGCAAGCCAAAGTCCGCGAAGCCGAAGCCGAGAAGCAATCCGACTGGAGCTGGGAGCTCGATTACCAGAAGCGCGGGCGTGAGTTCGGCGACATGGTCAGTGTGCAATTCACCTTCGACCTGCCGCTGTTTCCCGAGACGCGGCAGAACCCGAAGATCGCTGCCAAACGGGCCGAGCTCAATCAACTTGAAGCCGAGCGTGAGGCGTTGACTCGCGAACACACCCAGCAACTGGAGGCGCAATTGGCCGAGTACGAACGCCTGGACCGCGCGGTGCGTCGCACACAGGAAAGTGTGTTGCCGCTGGCCACGGAAAAAGCCGAGTTGACCCTCGCCAGTTACCGGGCGGGCAAAAGCGATGTGTCAGCGGTTGTCGCTTCCCGGCGTGAACTGATCGAGGCCCGCTTGAAGCAGATCGACATCAACGAACAGAAAGCGCTGACCAGCGCCCGGCTGTATTTCGCCTACGGGGAGACTGGCCAATGAGCCGCATAAAAAGCGTGGCAGGGTTTGCAGGCGCTATCGCGCTGGGCGGTCTTGGCGGTTATTGGTTCGCTCATCAATCTGCAACGACGAATCAAGGCACCATGGCCGGGGACGAGCGCAAGGCTTTGTACTGGTACGACCCGATGTACCCGCAGCAGAAATTCGACAAGCCCGGCAAGTCGCCTTTCATGGAAATGGAGCTGGTGCCGCGCTACGCCGACGACACGGCCAATACGGCCTCCCTCCAGATCGACCCGAGTGTGACGCAGAATCTCGGTCTGCGGCTGGCGACAGTCAGTCGCGGCACTCAGTCATCGAGCCTTGAGGCTGCCGGTGTGCTGGCTTACAACGAGCGGGATGTGGCGGTGATTCAAGCGCGTACGCCGGGTTTCGTCGAACGGGTTTACGCCCGTGCGCCGGGCGATGTGCTCAAGGCGGGGGCGCCATTGGCGGACATTCTGGTGCCGGAATGGGCTGGCGCCCAAGAGGAGTTTCTGGCGCTCAAACGCCTGGGTGATCCCGGTCTGTTGGCTGCCGCCCGGCAACGTCTGCGCCTGACGGGGATGCCGGCCGCGTTGATTGACCAGGTTGAACGCAATGCAAAGGTACAGTCGAGCCAAACGATCACCACGCCGATTGCCGGGGCGCTACAGGAACTGAACGTGCGCGTCGGCATGACCCTGGCCGCCGGAGAAACACTGGCCCGGGTCAATGGCCTGAACAGCGTCTGGCTGACGGTGGCGGTGCCGGAATCGGCCGCAGGGTCAATCCAGACCGGTCAAACCGTGGAAGCCCGGCTGGCGGGGTTCCCGCAGGCGGTGCTGCACGGGACGGTCAATGCGATCCTGCCGCAAGTCACTGCGGACAGCCGCACGGTCAGTGTGCGCATTGAACTGCCTAACAGCGAGGGACGCTTGCGTCCCGGGTTGACGGTGCAGGTGCGTTTGCAAGGCGCCACCGACACCACGTTGCAGGTGCCGAGTGAAGCCGTGATTCGTACGGGCCGGCGGGTGCTGGTGATGCTGGCCGAAGAGGGCGGGCGCTACCGTCCGGTGGAAGTGCAAGCCGGGCCGGAAAGCGACGGCCAAACGGCCGTGCTCAAGGGGTTGGAGGAGGGCCAGCAGGTGGTCACGTCGGGGCAGTTTCTGCTCGACTCCGAAGCCAGCCTCAAAGGCATTGTCGTGCAGCCGCTGGAAAAAAGCGGAGGCCAGCCATGATTGCCGCACTGATCCGCTGGTCCGTGGCCAACCGTTTCCTGGTGCTGCTGGCGACGCTGTTCGTCACGGCGTGGGGCGCGTGGTCGGTACAGAGCACACCCATCGATGCGTTGCCGGACCTGTCCGATGTCCAAGTGATCATTCGCACACCGTATGCCGGCCAGGCGCCGCAAATTGTCGAGAACCAAGTGACCTACCCACTGGCAACGACCATGTTGTCGGTGCCGGGGGCGAAGACCGTTCGCGGCTATTCCTTTTTCGGTGACAGCTTTGTGTACGTGTTGTTTGAGGATGGAACCGACCTGTACTGGGCACGTTCACGGGTGCTGGAATACCTGAGTCAGGTGCAGAGTCGTCTGCCCGCCAGCGCCAAACCCGCGCTGGGACCGGACGCCACCGGGGTTGGCTGGATCTTTCAATACGCGTTGGTGGATCGCAGCGGTGGTCACGATCTGGCGCAACTGCGGGCGTTGCAGGACTGGTTCCTCAAGTTCGAACTCAAGACCTTGCCCAATGTCGCCGAAGTCGCCACGGTCGGTGGCATGGTCAAACAGTATCAGGTGCAACTCGAGCCTTTGAAAATGGCCAGTCTGGGGATTACTCAGGCGCAAATCACCGACGCCATTGGCAAGGCCAATCAGGAAACCGGTGGCGCCGTGCTGGAGTTGGCCGAGACCGAATTTATCGTGCGGGCTTCGGGCTATCTGAAAACCCTCGATGACTTTCGGGCCATTCCTCTCAAGCTCGGTGTGGGGAGCGTGCCCGTCACCCTTGGCGATGTGGCAACCGTTCAACAGGGACCGGAAATGCGCCGTGGCCTGGCGGAACTCGACGGCGAAGGCGAGACCGTGGGCGGCGTGGTGATTTTGCGCAGCGGCAAGAACGCCAGCGAAACCATCGCTGCGGTCAAGGCCAGGCTGGATGCGCTAAAAAGCAGCTTGCCCGCGGGTGTGGAGATCGTCACCACGTACGACCGCAGTAAATTGATCGATCGCGCCGTGGAAAACCTCAGCCACAAGTTGATCGAAGAATTCATCGTCGTGGCCCTGGTGTGCGGGATTTTCCTCTGGCACTTGCGCTCGGCGCTGGTGGCGATCATCTCGTTGCCGGTGGGGGTGTTGATCGCCTTCATCGTGATGCGCCATCAAGGGATCAACGCCAACATCATGTCCCTGGGCGGGATCGCCATCGCCATTGGCGCCATGGTCGATGCTGCCGTGGTGATGATCGAAAACGCCCACAAGAAAATCGAAGCCTGGCACACGGCTCATCCGGGCGAAACCCTGACGGGTGAGCGGCACTGGCAGGTGATGATCGATGCGGCGGTGGAAGTGGGGCCGGCGCTGTTCTTTTGCCTGCTGATCATCACGCTGTCGTTCATTCCGGTGTTCACACTGGAGGCGCAGGAGGGGCGTCTGTTCGGTCCGTTGGCGTTCACCAAAACCTATGCCATGGCGGCTGCGGYAGGGCTGTCGGTAACATTGGTGCCGGTGTTGATGGGTTACTGGATACGGGGACGGATCCCCAATGAACAACAAAACCCGCTCAACCGTTGGTTGATCAGGCTCTACCAACCGGCGCTGGACGCGGTGTTGCGCCGGCCAAAGATCACACTGCTGGCGGCGTTGCTGGTGTTGGTCAGCGCGGTGTGGCCGATGTCGCGCCTGGGAGGCGAGTTCCTGCCGCCGCTGGACGAAGGCGACTTGCTGTACATGCCCTCCGCATTGCCGGGGTTGTCAGTACAGAAAGCTGCGCAACTGCTGCAACAAACCGATCGCCTGATCAAGACCGTCCCGGAAGTCGAGCACGTGTTCGGCAAGGCCGGGCGCGCCGAGACCGCCACCGATCCGGCCCCGCTGGAGATGTTCGAAACCACCATTCAGTTCAAGCCCCAGGATCAGTGGCGCCCCGGTATGACCCCGGAAAAACTCGTGGAAGAATTGGATCGCGTGGTCCGTGTGCCGGGGCTGACCAATATCTGGATTCCGCCGATTCGCAACCGCATCGACATGCTCGCCAYCGGCATCAAAAGCCCCATCGGGGTCAAAGTTGCGGGCAATGACCTGGCGCAAATCGATGCTGTCACGCAAGGCGTGGAGCGGGTCGCCAAAGGGGTGTCGGGTGTCAGCTCTGCGCTGGCCGAACGATTGACCGGCGGGCGTTACATCGATGTGGACATCGACCGTAAGGCGGCCGCTCGTTATGGGCTGAACATCGCCGACGTGCAATCGATCGTGGCGGGTGCCATCGGGGGTGAAAACGTAGGAGAAACCATCGAGGGGCGCGCGCGGTTCCCGATCAATGTGCGTTATCCGCGAGAGTGGCGTGATTCCCTTGGCTCACTGGAGCAATTGCCGATCTACACACCTCTGGGCAGTCAGATCACCCTCGGCACGGTGGCGAAAATCAAGGTCACGGATGGGCCTCCGATGCTCAAGAGCGAAAACGCCCGGCCCTCCGGTTGGGTGTACATCGATGTGCGTGGGCGGGACATTGCGTCAGTGGTCGCCGATTTGCGCCGGGCCGTTGCTGAACAGGTGACGTTGCAGCCCGGCATGAGCCTGAGCTACTCCGGGCAGTTCGAGTTTCTGGAGCGGGCCAATGCGCGGCTAAAACTGGTGGTGCCGGCCACGCTGCTGATCATTTTTGTCCTGCTTTATCTGACCTTTGCCCGTTTCGACGAGGCCTTGCTGATTATGGCCACGCTGCCTTTTGCACTCGTGGGCGGAGCGTGGTTCCTCTATGGGCTGGGGTTCAATCTTTCGGTGGCCACCGGCGTTGGCTTCATTGCGCTGGCCGGGGTGTCTGCCGAGTTTGGCGTGATCATGCTGCTGTACCTGAAAAATGCCTGGGCTGAGCGCGAAGACGCTGGCGACCGGACAGAACACGGGTTGGTGGCAGCGATTCGTGAAGGTGCAGTGCAGCGGGTTCGACCCAAGGCCATGACCGTGGCCGTGATCATTGCCGGCCTGTTGCCGATTCTGCTGGGCAGTGGCACCGGCAGCGAGGTCATGAGTCGCATCGCCGCGCCCATGGTCGGCGGCATGATCACCGCGCCCTTGCTGTCACTGTTTGTGATTCCGGCGGCGTATCGCTTGATGCGCCGTCGTCCGCTCCTGTCAAAAAACCCTAAAGCTCAAGGAAACGCCCAATGAAACTGACTCTGATCGCAGTAACAAGCACGGTGATTGCTCTTTCTCTTTCTGCCCACGCAGCGGATATGCCCGGCATGAAGATGGATGACATGGCCATGGACGGTCAGCCGATGAAGGCGCAAACAGCGCAAGCACCGGTTGCCAAGGCGGCGGGTACGGTGAAGTCAATCGACAGTGCCAAGCACACGGTAACCATCGCCCACGGTGCCGTACCCGCGGTGAAGTGGCCGCCGATGACCATGGGGTTCAAGGCTACAGAGGCGCAATTGGCTGCGGTGAAGGTGGGGGACCAGGTGAACTTCGAGTTTCAGCTTGAAGGGGCGACGGCGACGATCGTATCGATCGATGTAGCGAAGTAGCGCGTGGCGAGCCCGGTGGTGCGAAGGTCATCCGCACCACCGGTTCGTTTGCGTCAGAGCTCCTGACCCAGGAAAATCAACGTATTGCCATGCGCCTCAGCCGCTGCGCGCTGGTTATAGCTGTCGCGGTGCGAGCAGTTGAAGCCGTGTTCAGCTTCCGGGTACACGACAATTTCCACGTTATCGTTGGTGTCGAAACGCTCGGCGATTGCCTCCACGGCTTCCAGCGAAATATGGCTGTCTGCTTCACCGAAGTGCATCAACAGCGGTACTTCGATGTCATCGGCGCGGTCCAGGTGGTTCTGGATACCGCCGCCGTAATAGGCAACCGCCACATCCACATAGCCATTGGTGGCGGTGAGGTAGGACAACAAACCACCGAAGCAATAACCGATGGAGGCGATGCCGCCGTCCAGACCTGGTTGCGCATCGAGGGCGTCGATGGCCAGTTTGATGTCGGCCTGCGCCTGGGTGATGTCGGTGGCGTTCATCAACTCGACGGCGCGCTTCCAGCCGGCTTCGTCGTAGGTCAATTCGATGCGATGGCCGCTGCGCCAGAACAGGTCCGGCACGATCACCAGATAACCATCAGCGGCGTATTGTTCGGCGACCGAGCGGATGTGCTCGTTGACACCGAAGATCTCCTGGATCAATACGATTCCAGGGCCATTTTGAGTATGCGGAATGGCCAGGTAAGCGCCGAATTTACCGTCGTCGCTGTCGATCTCGATCCATTGGGTGGTTACGCTCATGGTGGCTCCTGTCTACGCAAGTGAGGTGTAGGGTGAAGCTTGCCACGGTAGCATCTCAACGATTGTGACGGCGCCAGAAAAATCGCGCCAGCAGCGTATCGAGGCTCAGCTTGCCGGCACCCGAGAGCAACAATGGCATCAGGGCGGCGAGGTAGATCAGCGGCAGTTTGAAGTTGCCGTGACCTTTGTTGCTGATGGCGTAACCCTGGGCAAGCTCACTCAATGTAGACCAATCGGCCGGCCAGTGAACGGCAGCGGTGGCGACAACCGTGACCACCATCAGACTGATCGCCGATATCCGCGTGCCAAGGCCCGCCAGAATGGCGAGTGCGCCAATCAGCTCGACCCACATCGACAGTTCCCAATTCAGCGTGGCCGGCAACTGGTCGAACGGGAACGGAAAACGGTCCTGGATATCGGCAAACCAGTTTTCGCCGTTCCATTTTTCAAGGCCGGACTCAAAAAATTCCCAGGCGATGAACAACCGCAAGGTCAGGGGCGCGAGCCAGCTGCCGGCACGGTCGAGGTTCAGGTGCAGGCCTTTCACGGCCGAAGAAATTGAAGTGTTCATTGGCATGATTTCCGTCTGGTCAGGAATGCGGGGCAACGGCGTGCCCCGCGCGATGGGTTACTCGCTGGCGCCGCACTTGCCTTCGCCACATTTGCCTTCGGCGGGTTTTTCCGACGTGTCGGCATGAGCCTGGCTGTAGCCGTGCGTCAGTTGTTTCATGCTGAACGCTTCGGATTCGGACGCCGAAGCGACGTTCGACAGGGCCAGGCCACCCGCGATGAGCAGGCCGAGGGTCAGGGAAGAAGTCGAGAGTTTGAACATGGTGATACTCCGTAGCTTGAGTGAGTTGAGCGCTTTGATCGGCGTGGCCAATCGACTGGCGTAGTTCATCAAGCGGGTGTATCTGCGATGTGTCGTTGCAGCGGGGTTTTATGGGCGAGGTGTGTCAGGAGGCTGGCTGTACACACACTGATACATAGCCACAACAAACAGGGGATTTGTGGTGGATTTGAGGTTGTGTGGTGCCGGCCGGTCCGGCGCGTGACGCTCCGGGCAATTTCCTATACATTTTCCGGCCGCCCCCCTGCATGGTGAAACCGCTTCATGTCTCTTGCGCTCGAACGTCTAGTCGCTGGCACGCCGATTCCTTTTTCCGGTAATCGTGTCACGGTTGTCAGCCCCGAACTGGCCGCGCGGTTTCAGCCCGGGGACCACCTGCTGGTGGAGCAGGTCAGCGGCGAATTGTTGCTGATTCCGGTGGCCGACCAGCAAGCGGCCAGCGTGGCGATCGAGCGAGCAGAAGCCGCATTCACCGCGATGTCGACGGTGTCGGATCAAGCGATCAGCACCTTCTTCGACCTCTTTGCCCAGCGTCTGGAAACCCCGCAATGCTGGGACTTGATCGCGGCCGCCAACCTCGCCGACATCGAACGGGCCAAGGCTCGTGGGCGCTCCACCACGCGTTTGCTGGCCGATGAGCGCATGCGCCGCGACATGATCGCCGGCCTGCGGGCCTGGCGCGATGCGCCAGCCTCACGCGGCAAAGTGATCAGTTGCGTTGAGCATGACGGCTGGAAAGTCGAACAAGTGGTGTCGCCGCTGGGCATCGTCGCGTTTGTCTTCGAAGGCCGACCGAATGTGTTTGCCGACGCCGCCGGTGTCTTGCGCACCGGTAACACCGCCGTGCTGCGCATTGGCAGCGATGCGTTGGGCACCGCCCAGGCGATCGTCACCCATGCATTGAATCCGGCATTGAGCGACGCCGGGTTGCCGGTCGGCGCGGTATCGCTGGTCGAAAGCGTCAATCATGCGGCCGGTTGGGCGATGTTCGCTGACCGGCGTCTGTCCCTGGCCGTGGCCCGAGGTTCAGGGCGTGCGGTCAGTCAATTGGGCAGCATCGCTCAACAGGCGGGCACCGCCGTCAGCCTGCATGGCACTGGTGGCGCCTGGCTGATCGCTGACAAGGACGCCGACGCGACGCGTTTCGCCGCCGTGGTGCGCAATTCTCTGGACCGCAAGGTCTGCAACACGATGAACGTCTGCCTGATCCAGCGCGACCGCGCCGCCGATCTGGTGCCGTTGTTTCTCGATGCATTGCAACAAGCCGGCAGCGCGCGGGCCCAAGGCTGCAAATTGCACATCGTCGAAGGCAGCGAGTCGTACTTGCCGACGCACTGGTTGAGTGCGAGCGTCGAAGTATTGCGCGCCGAAGGTTACCGGACCGAGGCGATGGCCGAGCCACTGCCGGAGGATCAATTGGGTCGCGAGTGGGAATGGGAAGAAACCCCGGAAGCCAGCTTGATGATCGTCGATGACCTGGACCGTGCAATTGCCTTGTTCAATCGTTACAGCCCGCAATTCACGGTGTCGTTGATCAGTGAGAATGACGCGGCGCATGAGCGTTTCTACAACGCGGTCAATGCTCCGTTTGTCGGTAACGGCATCACGCGTTGGGTCGACGGGCAGTACGCCTTGAACAAGCCGGAGTTGGGGCTTTCGAACTGGGAAAGCGGCCGGCTGTTTGCGCGCAGCGCGATTCTCTCGGGAGACGGGGTGTTCACGGTTCGTAGTCGCATGACGCAGACCTCTTTGTCGGTCAAACGCTAGGCGAGGGGCACACTATAATTAAGGTGTTTGCTCCTTCGTTCTGAAAGAGGGATACACCATGAAACTTCGTTCCTTCGAGCAATATTCTCATCACCTGGAGTCGGTCGCCCACGATGCATGGCTGACGACCCGGGTGAAATCGGTCCTGGCCATGGACGATCCAACCCTGGGACTGCAAATTCACGTCAAAACCCATGCGGGCACGGTGGCGTTGAGTGGCCGGGTCACTACCCATCGGCAATGTGAAAAGGTCGTTGCACTGACTCGTTCGGTTCAGGGGGTTGTCGATGTCGATGCCAGGGAGTTGCTGACTCACGTATTCACACCCGGCAGTTTTCCCGAACCACCTGACGCCGAAGAACGCAGTGAGCGTCGGCCACCGGATGACAAATGAGCCTGATGATCCCATCAGCAGCGCTCCTGTAAGCCAGGAGCGCTGCGCAGGGGAGGCGCATCAGGCGGCTTGTACAGTTTTGCCGTAAACAGCGCAGGTAGCGGGATGTTCTGCCAGCGACACGAAAGTGCGGCTGCTGGCTTCCAGAGCGTCAATCGAACCGGTCTCGATGTCGTAGACCCAGCCATGCAAATTCAACAGGCCTTTTTCTTGCGCCAGGCGCACGCTCGGGTGCGTCTGGATATTGGCCAGTTGCGCGATGACGTTTTCCCGGACCATTGAACTTACCTTCGCCGCGTCAGTGGCGTGAGGGCGGGATTGGTTGATGACTTTTGCCGACTCGGCGTGCTGCAACCAGCCGCTGACCGCCGGCAGGTGATCCATGCATTTACACGAGGCGATGGCGGTCATGGCGCCGCAATCCGAATGCCCACAGATCACAATGTCGCTGACACCGAGCACCGCAACCGCATATTCAACCGTGGCCGACACACCGCCGGGGTGCGGGCTGTATGACGGCACGATGTTGCCGGCGTTGCGGATGACGAACAATTCACCGGGTTCCTGCTGGGTCAGCAGTTCGGGGACGACACGGCTGTCGGAACAGGTGATGAACAACGTGCCGGGATGCTGGGTGGTGGCCAGGTGTTTGAACAAATCGGTGCGTTGTGGAAAGGCTTCGTTCTGAAACTTCAAAAAGCCGTCGATGAGCGCTTTCATGGTGATGTCCTCACTATTGTGTGTAGCAGCTGTCGAGCCTGCGTTCGGCTGCGAAGCAGTCGCCTGGATTGGCGAAGACTGCGTCTTCGGACGCAGCCTCGCGGGCTCGGCAGCTGCTACGGGGTTAGGGTGTTGGTTAGAACGGGCGCAGTGGCAGGAACTTGCCGTCGAGGGTGATCACCGCTCGGGAGCCACCTTCCGGGTCTTCGACTTTCTTCATGTCGAGCTTGAAGTTGATCGCGCTGATGATGCCGTCGCCAAATTGCTCATGAACCAGGGCTTTGAGGGTGGTGCCGTAGATCTGGATCATTTCGTAAAAGCGGTAGATGGTCGGGTCGGTCGGGACACCCGAGAGGCTGCCACGCAGCGGAATGATCTGCAGGCGGGCCACGGTGTCGGCGTCCAGGTCGAGTTTTTCGCCAATCACTTTGGCGGCGGTTTCCGGCAATGGATGCTGGCCGAGAAGGGCGGCGGTGACATAGGCCAGACCCAGGCCGGTGCCGTCGGTCAGGTCCTGCCAGGACAGATTTTTGCGGGCCTTGGCATCGAGAATCGAGGTGGTCAGGGCCAGACTCGGGTCGTTGTAAGCGTGGGACTGTTGCATGGTGATTCTCCTGTCGGCGTGGTGTCGCTTGGGTGTGAAGCCATCTTCTGCCGATTGACTCATAGCGTCCAAGATCGATATACAATGCTTTGCATAAGTCCTGCCTATAGATGAAGAGCCATGCTGCTACGACATTTGCGTTACTTGCTGGCCGTCGCCGACCACGGCGGTTTCACCCGGGCCGCCGAGGCGCTGCATGTTTCCCAGCCGACCCTGTCGCAGCAAATCCGCCAGCTTGAAGAAACCCTGGGGGTCAGCCTGTTCGACCGCACCTCGCGCACCGTCAAGCCGACCGATGCAGGAGAGGCCTATATCGAGTGCGCCCGCCGCGTATTGGTTGAGCTGGACGCCGGAAAACGTGCGCTGCATGACGTGAAGGACTTGTCTCGCGGCACCTTGCGCCTGGCCATGACGCCCACGTTCATGGCGTATCTGGTGGGGCCGTTGGTGCGCGATTACGTGGCGCGGTATCCGAATATCCATCTGGAGATTTTCGAGTTGTCGATGGACGACATCGAGGCGGGGTTGGCGGATGACTCGCTGGATATCGCCATCGCGTTCAATGACGTCAGAAATGCCGACATCGAGTCGATTCCGGCCTTTACCGAGACGCTGGGCGTGATGGTGGGGCAGGGGCACCCGTTGTATGACAGCCAGGTCGCATTGCCTGCTGAAGAGCTCGCTCAACTGGCGTTTGCGCTGTTGACCCCGGACTTCGTCACCCGCACCCGCATCAATGAGTATTTTGCTCAGGAACAGATCACCCCCAAGGTGGTGATTGAGGTCAATTCTGTCAGCACGTTGCTGGAGGTCATTCGGCACACGGCCATTGCCACCATCCTCCCGGAGGCCATCGCCAGCCAGGAGCGCGCGCTGCGCAAGATTCCATTGCTGGGGGCAGCGCCTACCCGTGGGGCGGCGTTGCTTCGTCGTAAAAACAACTACCACAGTGCGGCGTCGGTGGCGTTCATGAATCTGGTGTTGGGGACGCCTGCGCTGGCGTCAACGACCTCAATCTTCCACTGACTGGCACATGACTTTGCCGCTTTTGCTGGTGGCAGACACGACGACGGAATCGTCTTCGGCAAGGCTGATTGAAATCGTGACACCCGAACCCGTGGTTTCGAAGTGGCGATCATCGACGGCTTTGGTTTCGGCTTCTTTGTTGTTAATCAGTACCGGACCATCCTGATCCGCATGAACCGTAACGTTTGCGGGGCAGTCCGCATCGAATGGCGGGATGCCGGGGGTGGTGTTTGCAAGTGCGGCAATTGCAACCGGAAACAGCAGGAATGTCAGGGGGTTTTTCATTGCAAGCCTCCATAAATCCAGCAGCGCATACCGATAACCATAGCTTCATTTACGGCGCACACGACAAACAAAAAAAGGCCCCGCTCGATATGACGAGCGGGGCCTTTTAATTTAGAGACGCTGGATAGAACCGTGGGGAGTATCAGTAGAACCGATCAATCACCCGAACTTCGTTCTGGTTTTGCAGCGATGCCCAGGCCTGTTTCAGCGTTTGCAGAACATTACCGATGAAGTCCTTGTCGGCTGCGGCTTTCTTGCCGACATAGCCATGGCCGCGACGGTACATCTTCAGTCGGGCCAGCAGGTTCTGGTTGTTCTGATCGAACTCCGCTTCGTGAGCATGAGGCGACAGGCAGTCGATATGAACCTGGCCCGATTTGCTGATCCACAGGATGTGGCTGTCGTGGCTGTCTTTTTGCGCAGCGAACATACGAGCCAGTTCATCGATAGTGGGTTGGTTGTTCAGATTCATAATATGCCCCTTGACCATTTGGTGATCTTTCAAAGTTGATTCGCTAATACAAGTAGCCCATCGGTTAGTTGATCCCTGGCACCGAAACCAGGACGTCAGCGGTCGGCCGTTGAATTCAACGAGGTCGCGCATCTGTTGCATGTAGTCGTGTTGAATAACTGCTACGCAAAAGCGTCACAACGAAGAGAAGCAGCGAATACCTTCTGGCCATTGCCGACTTTTCAGGGTCGGCCACAAGCTTCATGAGGATTGATCGCTAGCGCTTCTCGTCCTTGTACTGGACGTTCGGGCCAGGTCAGCTTCTTCAATCTGCCTTGTGGGCAGCGTGTATCCGGGAAAAACAGCTCGGCGGTCAGACGAGCTTGCTCAAACATGTTGCGGTACTCCCGATCGGGGAGATGTCTGCATCATGCAAGGGCAAATCGGAGGCGTCAACAGTTATGTAGTGATTATTTTCAGTCACTACATATTGTCTGACAAAACGGATTGGAATGAGAAAAGTCTGTAGGAGAAGCCCGTCAGGGTGACGGCGACGGACACTGGAAACGGTAGAAGGTGCAGGGATAACCGTCTACAGACCGCTGATGCAGGGTGAATTGGCCGCCTGCGAGATCAGGGATCACTTTGGCCCAGAACCGCCGTGCGGGCGGGTTCGCATCCAGATGGAAAATCTGCCATTGACCGGGGAACTGGCTCAAGAGGGTGGAAACGACAAACTTCGCGACACCTTGGCCACGGAAACGCCGACTGACAAAGAAGTAGCCGATGTTGTATTCGGCACCCTCGAGGTGGGTGTCGCCGTCCACGCTCACGAAACCGGCAAGCTCACCGTCGACTCTGATCAAAAACGGCCGGGTCGCGGGGGTGCGCCAATAACCCGGTTTGGGCTGGATGTTGAAAAAACCATGTTCACCCAGTTTCAGTGGCAGCCATTCGCTGAAGTCGTACACATAGAACTGCATCAGATTTTCGATGGTGTCCAGTTCGTCGCGCTTTGCGGCGTGCAGTTCTATCGAAGACATGTCGGAGCGCTCCAGGTTGAGCAGGGCTGTCCGTGAATCATGCAATGTGGTGAGAAGTTGTACTTTGCGCCTTTCTTCAGCGCGTGAAAGTGGGGCTGTCGACGGGTTTGAAGAACACTAGACCATCACGATCCATTTGAAGTGCCATCAACCTTAACTTGCCGGTTTCGCCGTGCGTTTGGTGCCCGTGGACGGTTTGCGTTTCGCCGGTTTGCGCTTGTTCTTCCACGGTGCGGCACCACGCCCGGCCGGGCTTGCCGGCCCGCTGATGGTCAGGCTCAGACCGGCGCAACGCGCGACTTGCTTGCTCATCCATGCCGCCTGTTTGGTGACGAATTCTTCCAGGCTCATTTCGCCGCTCTGCACCATGTCCAGCGCCTGCTCCCAGATCGCCGTGGTGCCGGGGTCGGCAATGGCGCGCGGCACGGCATCGATCAGGCTGAAGGCCGCCGGGGTGGCGGCCAGGGCCTTGCCGTTCTTGATCAGATAACCCCGGTCGAGCAAGCCCTGGATGATCGACGCGCGTGTCGCCTCGGTGCCGATACCGGTGGTGTCCTTGAGTTTCTGCTTGAGCAGCGGATCCTCCACCAGTTTGGCGACGTTCTTCATGGCCTTGATCAGGTCGCCTTCGGTGAACGGTTTGGGTGGTTGCGTCCAGAGGTCCTTGAGCTTCACGTCGGCCACGGCGCAATCAAGCCCTTCGGCCAATGCCGGTAGGGTTTGCGGCGCCGGCACCTCTCGGCCCTTGGCGGGGGCGAGGGCCTCCGGCAGCGCACGCTTCCAGCCGGGCTCGACGATCTGTTTGCCGACGGCGCGCAAGGCTTCACCGGCGCAGTCGAAGTCAGCCTGGGTGCGATCGTATTCATGATTGGGCAGGAACTGCGCCAGATAGCGGGCACGGATCAGCGTGTAGACCGCCCGTTGCTTGCCCACCAACCGATCAAGATTCTTCGCCGCGGCCGTTGGAATGATGCCGTGGTGCGCCGTGACCTTGGCATCGTTCCAGGCCCGTGAGCGCCGCTGGGGTTCAAGGTAATCGTTCAGCGCGTTCAGGGTTGGATCGGCTTGTCGCAGGGCGGCGAGGATGCCCGGGGCCTCGCTGTGCTGACTCATCGGCAGGAAACCGCAATCACTGCGCGGGTAGGTGATGACCTTGTGGGTTTCGTAGAGCGCCTGGGCAATATCGAGGGTTTCCTGGGCGCCGAGCCCGAGCTTCTTTGAACAGACTTCCTGCAAGGTGCCCAGATCAAAGGGCAAAGGCGCGACTTCACGCATGCGTTCGGTGCGCAGCTTTTTTACCCGTGCGCTAGCGGCGTTGCCAATGGCCTGGGCTGCGCTCTGTGCCAGAGACTGATTCAGGCAGCGATCCTGATCGTCGCAAGCGTCGGATGCCGCGCGCCACTGTGCAGTGAACGCCGTGCCATCGTGCAGCAGTTGCACGTCGATGGCCCAATAGGCCACGGGGACGAAGTCGGCAATGCTGCGATCACGATCCACGACCAGCCTCAGGGTCGGTGTTTGTACCCGACCCACCGGCAATACGCCCTGATAACCGGATTGGCGGCCCAGAAGCGTAAACAACCGGCTCATGTTCATCCCGATCAACCAGTCGGCCCGGGAGCGGCCCAACGCCGAATGATAAAGGCTGAAGGTCTCCGCCCCTGGCTTCAAGGCGGCCAGTGCCTTGCGGATTGATGCATCGTCCAGCGCTGACAGCCACAGCCGGCGGATCGGCCCGCGATAACGGCAGTGCTCGACCAGCTCGCGGGCGATCATTTCGCCTTCACGGTCGGCGTCGGTGGCGATCACCAGTTCATCGGCCTCGCCGAGCAAGCGTTTCACGGCTTTGTACTGGCTGGCGGTGCGCGGCTTGACGGTCATCTTCCATTTATCGGGAATGATCGGCAGGTCCGCCAATACCCAGCGTTTGTAGCGCGCGTCGTAGGCGTCCGGCGGTGCGGTTTCCAGCAGATGACCGATGCACCAGGTCACCGTGACGTCTGTTCCCAGCCAGCAGCCGTCGCCCCGGCGCTTGGCGCCGAGCACTGCTGCAATGTCTTTGGCCTGGGAAGGTTTTTCACAGAGGTACAGCCGCATAACCACCATCGTTCATCAAATGTGCAAGAGGCGCACAGAATGGCGGGTGATGAGCGATGGAGCAATCATTATCTGTATGGATGTACAGCTAAAGCTGTTGCGTTTGTTTGCGGCAGTCAAAATGCCCCGTTTGGCTGCGAGGCAGGAGCAATGATGAATTTTGGGTTATACCTGAAAGTCGTGGTCTCAGGTTTTGGGGCTGCTGTGCGATCCATCGGGCAAGTCGGATCGCCGCACCGCACGCTCCCACAGGTTCATCACCGTCATGAGGAACGTATTCCATGAAAAGCTCCGGTCCCAGCCCTGTCATCACCATCGCAGAGCAGCCAGGCTGCCTGTTGGTGAAGTTTCATGGCATCCAGGTGGCCGCGTCTGCACGCGCACTGGTGCTGCTGGAAGCCAATTACCCGCCGGTGTACTACGTGCCGCGAGAGGACATCGACGAAAAGTATTACGCGCGCACCGATCACACCAGCTATTGCCCCTACAAGGGCGATGCCAGCTATTTCAGTTTGCAGGTGCCGGGGCATGAAGGCGCTAACGCCGTGTGGAGTTACGAAAATCCCAAGATCTCGGTGGCGCAGATTCGCGAGTACGTGGCGTTCTATCCGGATCAGGTGAAGTTTGAATTGCTCGACTCCGAGGTCTGAAGGGTAACAAAGCCACGCGTGGCGAGGGCACCAGCACCCTCGCCACAACGACCTGTCAGTTTTTGTCTAGGTCCACGTTCTTGGTTTCACGCAAGCAAATCATCCCCACCACCAGGCTCACCSCGGTAATCACCACCGGGTACCAAAGCCCGTAGAAGATGTCGCCGGTGTAGACCACCAACGCAAACGACACTGTCGGCAGGAACCCGCCAAACCAGCCGTTACCGATGTGATAGGGCAGGGACATCGAGGTGTAGCGGATGCGCGTGGGGAACAGTTCGACCATCAATGCCGCCAGCGGGCCGTAGCACATGGCAGAGATGATGATCAGCACCACGATCAACGCGACGATCATCGGTTTGTTGATTTGCTGCATATCGGCTTGGGACGGATAGCCAGCCAGTGTCACCGCGCCACGCAGGGCGGCTTCGTCGTAACCGTCGATTTGTACCTCGCCGATGCTCACCTGCACGCCACTGCCGGCGGGTGCGGCTGCGCTGGCGTAGGGCAGGCCTTGTTTGACCAGGAAGGTTTTGACCTTGTCGCACGGGCTATCAAATTTCGCCTTGCCCACGGGGTCGAACTGGAAGGTGCAAGTGGCCGGGTCGGCCATGACGGTGATCGGCGCCTGGCGGCTGGCCTGGTCAATGGCCGGGTTGGCGTAATGCGCCAGGGATTTGAAGATCGGGAAATACAGCGCGGTGGCCAGCAACAGGCCGATCATCAATACCGGTTTGCGCCCGACCTTGTCCGACAGCCAACCAAAAAAGATGAAGAACGGCGCGCCGATGATCACGCTGACGATCAGCAAGCCGTTGGCCACGGCCGGGTCCATCTTCAGGAATTGTGTGAGGAAAAACAGCACGTAAAACTGCGCGGCATAGAAGGTCACCGCTTGCCCGGCATTGATGCTGAACAGGGCGATCAACACGACCTTGAGGTTTTCCCACTTGCCGAAGGAATCGCGCAGCGGCGACTCGCAGAGTTTGCCTTCTTCTTTCATTTTCACGAAAGCAGGCGACTCATGCAGGCTCAAGCGGATCCAGGTCGAGATGCCCAGCAAAATGATCGAAAACAGGAACGGAATCCGCCAGCCCCACACTTCGAACTGATCGCCCGTGAAGTAGCGGCAACCGAGCACTACCAGCAGCGACAGCAGCAAACCGAGGGTCGCCGTGGACTGAATCCAACTGGTGTGGAAACCGCGTTTGCCCATCGGCGCGTGCTCCGCGACATAGGTGGCAGCGCCGCCATATTCACCACCCAGGGCCAGGCCCTGAAGCATGCGCAGCACCACGAGGATGATCGGCGCGGCGATGCCGATGCTCGCGTAGGTCGGCAGCAAGCCGACGCAGAAGGTCGCCAGGCCCATGAGCACAATGGTCGCGAGGAACGTGTATTTACGCCCGATCATGTCTCCCAGTCGCCCAAATACCAGCGCACCGAAGGGCCGCACGATGAAGCCTGCAGCAAAAGCCATCAGCGCAAAAATGAACGCCGTGGTGTCATTCACCCCGGCGAAAAACTGTTTACTGATCACCGCCGCAAGGGCGCCATAGAGGAAAAAGTCGTACCACTCGAAGACCGTCCCGAGCGACGACGCGAAGATGACTTTGCGGGTGCCGTGGCTGATGGCCGCGACGGGTATGGCTTCCATTGGCTGAACATGTTCTGACATATCGGTATCCCTCACAGTGATTGTTTTTGTTGTTCCACTGTCGGCGCCGGTCTTGTGGGCTGGCGCCGCTATTCCTTGATCAAGAGACTGCGGTCAGTGCGGTTTCGTTCGGGGCAAAACTCCTTGTGGGTGAGTCGAGCATCAACTGCACGGCTTTTTCGGCAATCATCAGCGTTGGCGAACAGGTATTGCCGGAGGTGATGCGCGGCATGATCGACGCATCGGCAATGCGCAGACCGGGAACGCCGTGGACACGCAGTTCGGCGTCGACCACTGCGTCTGCGTCGTTGCCCATCCGGCACGTGCCGACCGGGTGAAAAATGGTGGTGCCGATTTGCGCGGCGGCCTGGTGCAATTCTTCCTCGGTCTGCAAACGATCGCCGGGCAAGTACTCGACCGGATTGAAGGCCTGCAGGGCCGGTGCGGCGACGATGCGGCGGGTCAGGCGAATGGCGTCGGCCGCGACGCGCAAATCTTCCGGGTGGCTCAGATAGTTGGGCTGGATCAGCGGCGCTTGCTGTGGGTCGGCTGAACGAATGTCCACTCGGCCACGGCTTTGCGGCCGCAAATCACAGACAGAGGCGGTAAAGGCGGGGAAGGGGTGCAACGGTTCGCCGAAGCGTTCCAGCGACAAGGGTTGCACGTGGTATTCGAGATTCGCCGAAGTCTGTTCCGGCCCCGAGCGGGCGAAGGCCCCCAGTTGACTCGGCGCCATGGAGAGCGGGCCGCTGCGGTCATACAAATAGCGCAGGCCCATGCCCATCTTGCCCCACACGCTGCCGGCGATCTGATTCAGCGTGCGCGCGTTTTCCAACTTATAGATCAGTCGCAGTTGCAGGTGATCCTGCAGGTTACCGCCCACGCCCGGCAGCTCATGGGCAACGTCGATCCCCAGTTTTTGCAGCAGCGGGCGAGGGCCGATCCCCGAGCGCTGGAGGATGCCCGGTGAGCCGACGGAGCCGGCACACAAGACGATTTCCCTACGTGCCTTGAAGGTTTTCGCCTGGCCTTGCCAGCGTGTGAGGACGGCGCAGGCGCGGCCGTTTTCCAGCAGCACACGGTCGACCTCAACGTCGGTCAGCACCGTCAGGTTGGCACGGTGGCGGATCGGTTTGAGAAACGCCTTGGCCGCGTTCCAGCGGATTCCGGCCTTCTGATTGACCTGAAAGTAACCGCAGCCTTCGTTATCGCCCTGGTTGAAATCGTCGATGCTGGCGATACCGCTTTGCTCGGCAGCGCTGCGGAAGGCATCCAGAATCGGCCACGACAACCGCTGACGTTCGACCCGCCAGTCGCCAGCGGCACCGTGAAATTCCGAATCGCCGGCAAAATGGTTTTCGCTCTTCTTGAATAGCGGCAATACGTCGTTCCAGCTCCAGCCCGGATTGCCGTCAGCGGCCCAGCGATCATAGTCGCCCGCCTGGCCACGCATGTAGATCATGCCGTTGATCGAGGAACACCCGCCGAGGACCTTGCCGCGTGGGTAACTCAGCGTCCGCCCCTGCAGGCCGGGTTGCGCCTCGGTTTTGAAGCACCAGTCGGTGCGCGGGTTGCYGATGCAGAACAGGTAACCCACGGGGATGTGAATCCACGCGTAGTTATCGCGGCCGCCGGCTTCGAGCAGCAAGACCCTGTGTTGCGGGTTGGCCGACAGTCGATTGGCCAACAAACAACCGGCCGGCCCGGCACCGACCACGATGTAGTCGTATTCATCTGGGGAAGTCGACATCCCTGACCTCGTCTTGTTGTTCTTGTTGTCGGTCATCCTAGTTGTTAGCTTTCGTCAAAAGAATGTTAGTTTTTGCGCAGCCGCTGTGCGTTTTTAAACAGCATCACTTCAAGGACGGATCATGTTTGACTGGAATGACTTGCGGTTTTTTCTTGAATTGCAGCGCAGCGGGCGTTTGCTCACCGCCGCGCGCCGTTTGAACACCACCCACGCCACGGTCGCGCGGCACATCGAGGCCATCGAAAAGAGCCTCGGCACGGCGCTGTTCGTCCAGCATGCGCAGGGTTACGAATTGACGCCGGCCGGCGAAGCGCTGCTCAAACACGCCGAAGCGATGGAAAACGTCGCGCTGCTGGCCCAGGAAGAAATCACCCAGTCCACGGCACCGCTGGGCAAGATTCGCGTCGGGGTGACGGAAGGGCTGGGCATCATGTTCCTGGCCAGCCGCATGAACGGTTTATTCGAACGCTACCCGGGGCTGGAAGTGGAGCTGGTGGCGGTGCCGCGCTTCGTCAGCATCCTCAACCGCGAAGCCGAGATCAGCATCCACCTCGAACGCCCGTCCGCCGACATGCTGGTCACCCGCAAACTCACCGACTATCGCCTGGCGCTGTACGCCAGCCAAGCCTATCTTGACCGCGCACCGCCCTTGCACAGCCGCGAAGACCTCGCTCGTCACGCCTGGATCGGCTATGTCGACGACCTGTTGTTCAGCCAGGAACTGATGTTCCTCAACAGCTTCTGCCGCAACCCCCAAGTGGTGTTCCACAGCACCAGCGTCATCGCCCAACAACAGGCGGCGCGTTCTGGGTTGGGGATTGCGGTGTTGCCGTGCTACATGGCCAGCGCAGATCCGGAACTCGTGCCGTTGCTGCCGGAGGAGAGCATCCAGCGCAGCTACTGGATCAGTACGCGGCGCGAGCTGCACAAATCGGTGCGGCTGCGCGTGCTGTGGGATTACGTGGTGGAGTTGTGTGAAGTTGAGCAGGGGTTGTTGTTGGGCTAATGTTTTTGCGTCCAGCCAATGGACGACGACAAGGAGCGTTATCCGACACTCCGTCGTGATAAAGGGAGCTTGCAGCATGACCGATGAGACAACAGTAAAAGGGCCCGCGTCGTACTTCCCGTCCATTGAGAAAAAGTATGGACAGCCCATCAGCCACTGGCTGGATTTGCTTGGGGCAGTGAGTGGCAAGAAGCACATGGAAATGGTGGCCTGGCTGAAGGCTGAGCACGGTATGGGGCATGGGCATGCCAATGCTTTGGTTGCGCATTATTTAGCGGCCGGCAAGAAGTGACTGAGCCGGGCGGGCAGGGCATGTTCATGCCCTCCCAACACCCTTCAGACAAAACACCAAACCCTGTGGGAGCCGAGCTTGCTCGCGATGACGGAGGCCCATTCAACATCGATGCCGCTGACACACCGATATCGTCGGTACGCCGCCCGGAGCAAGGTCGCTCCCCCATGGTTTTCGATCGGCTGACGCAGCGAGAGAATCCTCTGTTTCACTTACGCTTAAACAACAAAAATCCTGACTGTTTAAACGAAGCCTCCTGTTACCACCCAAAGGCTACAACGCCTTGCGCCGCTGCCCACAGGTAAGACAGAATCCGCCGGCTTGTGCGTCCAGGGGGCCGTCGGTAACTTGATTCCCGTCACTGCTCATCAGTGATCGGGTCTGCAAGCCCGCCGGAATACCAGTCGCATAGCCCAGCCAAGGACGCTTGTTTATGTCCGCTCAATGGCGGCTTTGTGCGGGAGACCTTCGGGTCTGCCGGGTTCCTGGTTTCCCGGTCTTGCAGACCCGCGCATAGCTGCCACCCATCATCTGCAAGTGATGTCGGTAGCTCCTAATGAACAATCAGGAGTTTCACCATGATCAAACCAACACCCAATCCACCGGAAACCGATCCGGCATCTCCCTACGAATCCCTCGATTCCAAAAAACTCCACGAAGCCGCCGAGCGCGCTCTCGACCACTACCTCAACCCGGCCGCCCAAATCATGGCCAGCACCCACGAACCCGAACCGATGTTCCTCGCCAACCCTAAGTGCGACACCGAATCCCTGCTGGCCAACGCCAGCGAATCATTGGGCTCGGCAACCACCATGCTCAGCAATCTTGCGGCGTTATTGGACAACTCAAACCGCAAGACCCTGCTGGGGATTACGCAAGTGGTGATGTTGGGGGAACTGGCGGTGAATCAGGCGTTGGATAACGTGGAGCCGACGGCGTAAGAAAAATCCCGCGTGGCGAACGGTTAGCCCGTTGCCACGCAGGGAGGTAGCACGTCCGCATCGGTATGCGTGAAGTATCAACGTTTTGGAAAAGCCGGATCAGTAGCGGCTGTTATCGGGCATTCAAGACCCTCTCGCTCCAACCCTCAGGTGGTCTGTGCATCAGACGATTTGCATAGGTATAGGGGGTATGCCTATCATGCGCAATGCATAGGTGGGGGGGGTATCAAATGGGTCACATCGCAGCCAACAAAGACGAACTGCTCAAGCGCGTAAAACGTATCGCCGGACAAATCCAGGCCGTTGAACGGGCATTGGAATCGGATCTCGATTGCGCCAAAACGCTGCACCTGGTGGCCGCCACCCGCGGAGCCATCAACGGGCTGATGGAGGAAATCATTGAGGACCACGCCCGGGAGCACGTCGCGAACCCTGCACTCAGTGAAGAGGGGCGAAACAAGGGCGTCGAAGAGCTTCTTGAAGCCATTCGCCGTTACTCGAAGTGAACGCATCCAGGTACCCACTCATGAGTAGCTCCCGTATCAACTACACACACGACCATATGTTCCTTGGCTCAGCGCACGACGAAAATGCCAAGCGTACGCTTTGGGTTGTGGCACTGACCGTTGTGATGATGGTTGGTGAGATCACCGCCGGCTATATCACGGGCTCGATGGCGTTACTGGCCGATGGCTTCCATATGGCAACCCATGCCGGCGCATTGGGCATTGCGGCGGCCGCCTACGGTTACGCAAAACGCCACGCTTCCAGCCAGCGCTACAGTTTCGGTACTGGAAAGGTTGGAGACTTGGGCGGGTTCGCCTCGGCGCTGATTCTCGGTATGGTTTCCCTGGGAATTGGCGTTGAGTCTGTCATGCGCCTCTTGCAGCCTACGGACGTTCAGTTCGGCACCGCTACGCTCATCGCGATTGCCGGTTTGATCGTCAACATTGTCAGTGCCCTGCTGCTGGGCCACGGACACAGTCATGGCCACGATCATGATGATCATGCCCATGCTCATCACGGGAACGACAACAACCTGAAATCGGCCTACGTCCACGTCATCGCGGACGCGCTGACTTCGGTTCTGGCCATCGCTGCACTGCTCGCTGGCCGGTATCTCGGTTGGGTGTGGCTGGACCCGGTCATGGGCATCGTCGGCGCCATCGTTATTGCGCGTTGGGCATGGACATTGATGGGGGTCACCGCAGGTGTACTGCTGGATCAGACCGATGCGCACGTTGCCGAGGAAATTCGCGAACTGGTTGAGAAACCGGGGGATGCCACCATCACCGACTTGCACGTCTGGCGGGTCGGACCGCAAGCCCATGCGGCCATCGTCAGCGTCCTTGGTGAGGCCACTGCGAACGCCGACAGCATTCGTGAACGTCTCAAGCCGGTTCACGAAGTCAGCCATCTGACGGTCGAATTTCGACCGGTCTGATTCAGCGCCTCCCCTTAATTGTCTCCAAAGGAACCCGCAATGCCCCCAGGGAAACGTGAACTGGCGCGGATCGAACGCCGGTTGATAACCACGCTCACCGACGCGTGCGAAACAGCAAAAGGTGAAATCAAAGGGTTTGCCTGGCTCACTCACACCGCTGACCTGAACGCGTTGGCTGAGACCCTGAAGGTCATCTGGGTATTTGAAACCTTGGCCGATAAAAAACTCGCCCTGGCTGACACCAAGACGCGCATCTTTGAGCTGACGGCTATCGCGTTGAATGAGGCCAATATCGACCTGAACCTTTCAGACCACAGTGTCCGTTTCGACTCCGAGGAAGAGTGCCAACGCACTCACGGTGGCGATTGGCAAAAGCGCCTGGCTCAATCACGTGCGGCCAAGGGGGACTGACAATGGCTAAAGAAATCGAAAATCCCTGCATCTCGGTATGTCAACTGAGTGGGGATCTGTGCGTGAGTTGCGGGCGAAGCAAGGAAGACATCAAAAAGTGGAAGCGCATGAAGCGGCCTGAAAAAATGGCCGCTGTGCAAAGGGCGAAAGTGCGCTTGAAAGGGCTGAAGAAAACATTCTGATCGGACCCGCCCGCACAGTGGGAGGTTAATCAGTGCCTGCATTTGTAGCCTCTGCCGAGTCCGCCAGGCTGCGTTCGAGGACGTAGTCCTCGCCATCGGCAAACGCGGTTTTCCTGTAAGCACCTGTTGCCTCTACCGTTAGCTGGGCCTGGCCGTGCTCGAGGCGTCATCGCAGACTATTCTTGATCTGGGTAATCGACCGGTCGCACCGAAGGAGGTCAGTCGTTTATGCACTGTGTCCTTTTCGAAATCCGTCGCGGTTCGATCTGATACAAAAAGGCCAATCGATCCGCGCTGTCATCGAGTTCCGATGAACTACCGGTCTGGGGCACGGCCCCAGGCACTTTTGTCTGACACCCTGAATCGGAGACGCCAGCATGAGCACCTTGCAACTTCACCCAGCACTGGACAACGGTATCCAACCTGCCGCCGCGAATTTCACAGGTGGCACCCTGCAATGCCTGTGTGCGACCGACAAGGTCGAGGTCAAGATCGACGCACAAACCCTGCATAACCACGCGTGCGGCTGCAGCAAATGCTGGAAACCACAAAACGCGACATTCGCCGTCATCGCCGTGGTGCCTCGAGATAAGGTCAGCGTCATTGCCCACGGCGAAAAACTGGCGATTGTCGACGAGTCCGCCACCATCCAGCGCCACGCCTGCAAGCAATGTCACGCCCATCTCTTTGGGCGCATCGAGAACAAGAACCATGCGTTTTATGGCCTGGATTTCGTCCACACCGAGCTTTCGCCACAGCGCGGATGGGCTGCGCCAGGATTCGCGGCGTTCGTGTCCTCCATCATCGAAACCGGCACACCGCCAGCGCAAATGAAGGCTATCCGCGAGCGCTTGCGCTCGATCGGCCTGGAACCCTATGACTGCCTGTCCCCGGATTTGATGGACGCAATGGCGACTCATGTCGCCAAACAGAAAGGCTTGCTCCCCGCCGCCTGATTGTTCGGTCGCCGCGGTTTCTTTTGCGGACCGCGGCTCCGATTCACTGCATCAGGCAGATAACGGTCAATTCCTGACATTTTCCCCCCGGCTCGCCAGCCGTTGTTTTCGAAGCTTTTCCAGCATCTGGCGGCCTTGGTAAATGCAGGCATTGGCTATCGCGCCAAGTGTATTTGCCCAGAATGACCTGCAAGACCCCGTTGCGCATATCTCAGCTGTCGAATACCACTACGGGATGGAAATCGATGTGCAGAGGGTACTGCAAAGTACCGATACTTCCGACAAGACTGGCCTGGTACCGGTGACCCTGGTCTACGCAGATAGCGAGGGCGAGGTTCACAAAATCCGTTTCCTTGAATGGGGCGCAAGCCCGGCCAACTCCACCAGCATTGCCTGATCCGCTCGCCGAAAGTGGTCTGAGCCTCGCCTGTACCCAGAAGCGGAAGTTAAACCTCATATGCACTCAGTGCGAATCAGGTTTTTGTTATCTCGAAATGAAAATAATCGAATGAGTAAAAGTTCATTCGCGAAGCTTTCCATTAATTTGGTGGCACAATACTGCAAGATTAATGAGTGGAAATTACTGGGCCTTAATTGTAGTCAGTAACGGCAAGCTCCAATCAAGTTGTGCTGAGAGCCATGTTGATTCGCTGTTGTCACCAACAGGTCATGTGTTCTCTTTGTCCGCCGTGGAATATTTACGTGATGAAATCAAGTTGAATAAGGCGGTTCGGTTTTGGCCAGTAGTGCCCACTGTTAGCTGTTTACAAAGTCTCACTTGAGGATACCCAAATGAAATCCATGAAAGCTCTCTTGGTAGTCGCCACGCTGACCGCTTCTTCTCTGGCTATGGCCACAGGTGGCGGTGATCGCACCTTCACACGCATGGAGGCGGCCCGGAAAATCTCGATGGAAGCCTTCCAGGTTGCACAGAAACAGAAGGCTGAAGGCGCTGTAGCTGAAAGTAAAGTCAGGACGATCAATCAGGCCAAAAGCTAATCTGTGCAGCGCGTCCCCGACTGACAGAGATGTACAGTCTCAAGTCTCAGATGCAGCACGCAAGGTGCTGCTAGTGTCGGTTTAACTRAGACTCCGTTCACACAACATCCGGTGTGTTGCATCGTCCAGTCGAATCCACAGTCGTTTGCTGCCTTCGCGACAGGCAGCAATCGGCCCAGACTGTGTCAAAAACGAATGTCGGCTTGAAGCTATCGCTTATACGTTGAATCTGAAAACGCTCAGTTAGTCAGCATGGATTTCGAGAACAAAATGAGCGACCTACATAGGACCATTGGTCGTATTCACTGAACATAAGTAGCAAAATAGCAGAAACCCGCTATTACGTTAGTAACTGCCACTTCGTTCATTGCAGATCGTCACAGGAACGCCCCACGATGCGAAACGCACTTAAGCATTCGAAACTTCGTTTGGGTTTTTTACTGGGTGTTATTTCAATGGGACTGGCCGCTTGCGCCAGCGACGATAACATTGCTGCACCTACTAAAGTCATTACTCAGCCACCTATCGATGACAGCGAGACTTCGTCTGTGCGTGTCACTACTAGTTGGCTGCAACACTCGTTTAGCCAGTCTGACTGCCTGAAGCACGCCAGAGCGGCTCTTACAAAAGCGAGATATTTTGTTGATGCAGGGGACCGATCAGTCTTTGGGTTGCGTGAAGGTATGACTTTTTCGATTCGCTGTGACTACGAAGGCGTTGCTTTTTTCGCAGTGGCTTATCGCCACAGGCCAAGTCCTCAAGCCCAGGATCGGGTCTTGAATGAAATCACCAGGCTGTTTTAAGAATTACAGGCTAGAGGTATAGGGTCGTTTTATGGAGCGGACGCATCAGGTGTGAAGAAAAACGCCAGGCCAAGGATCAGGTACACCGCCAGCAATTGCACACCTTTGAGCCAGTCCGAACGGCCATCGCCGGCGACCTGCCCGGTAATCAGCACCGCCAACAGGACGCTCAGCACCAACCCTGCGGAAAAGGCCAACCCCATGGGCGTCGGACCAATGAAATGGCTGGCCAATACCAGAATGGGAGCGACCAGCAGGGCCACCTGGACGCTGGAGCCGATCGCGATCGACAGCGCAAGGTCCATGCGGTTTTTCATGGCGGCCGAGACGGCTGAGACATGCTCGGCGGCATTGCCGAGGATGGCCACGACAAATACACCGACAAAGAGGTTGCTCAGGCCGAGCTGATGAGCACTGGGTTCGATGGCGCCGACCAGAATCTCGCTGATCCACGCGATCAGTACCGTCGACCCGCCAAGCACCAGCAACGCTTTGCGCATTGACCAGGGACGCGGTTGATCCGGGCTTTGCTCGGTGTTGGATGTACCGGAAAACAGGCTTTTGTGGGTGACCAGCGAATACACCAGGAACAAGCCGTATACCACCAGCAAAATCAGCGAGATGTACAGACTCAGCGACTGCAGACCCTGTGGATTTCGGGGCGTGATGACGGCGTTGTAGGCAGCCGGGAGAATCAGCGCGATGGTAGCCAGGGTCAGCAGGGTAGCCTGGGAGCGCGCCCCGGAGATGTTGTATTGCTGTTCATGGTGACGACATCCGCCAGCCAGCATGGCCACGCCCAACACCAGCAGGATGTTGCCGACGATGGACCCGACGATAGACGCCTTCACCACATCAAAGAGACCCGCGCGCAAGGCGCTCAGGGCAATGATCAGCTCGGTCGCGTTGCCGAACGTCGCATTCAGCAGCCCGCCAACGCCCTCGCCGGAGCGTTCCGCCAGATGCTCGGTAGCCCGTCCCAACCAACCTGCGAGCGGCACTATGGCCAGGGCCGCCATCAGGAAGACCAGCAGGTGGAAGTCTGCTGCGACATATTCCACGACAATGGCGATGGGAACGAAAACCAGCATCCAGTTGAGCATCGAAGTCTTCCTCGCGCTGATGCGAAGTGATCCATGGGGACGGAAGTCTCGTAAGGATGGTCGGCAAACGTCATCTCGTCTAAAAACTTTGTGAAGTTGACGTCGGGCCGCCAAGTCGGGTCAGCGAGGTATTGGAAATGGTTCTGGATAACTCAGGCATCAACTAACGGGACGGATGTATTGATAGTTTGTAGCAGCGCTATGTCCGCTGTAGCAGCTGTAGCAGCTGTAGCAGCTGTCGAGGCTGCGTTCGGCTGCGTAGCAGTCGCAAAACCTGCATACGCGGTCTTTCTGAAACACCGCGCGGCCTGATTTCACGACAACTGCGCTGCCGAACGCAGCCTCGCGAGCTCGACAGCTGCTACAGCGGACGAGCTGCTACAAGCTAAGCGAGGATTTCGAATGAGGTGCTGGCCAGGCGTTCGCCGTTCACCAGAATGTGCACCGTGTGTTTGCCCACATAGTGTTTGCGAGTGGTGAGCTCTTTGATCTGCTGAGAGCGACTGACGAACTCTGTGGCCTTGCCCGGCAACGTCAACGCCTTGAGCTTGAACACCTTCGCCGATGTACCGCCGTGGGCTTTGACGTAATCAATCGCGTAATCGATTACCAGTCGCTGACTCTCTGACACCGTGGATTTCACAGTGAACGAGAGGGAGATTTTCTCCCCCAGACGAATCACTGCCGGTTCAACTTTAACCCCGACAATCTCGACCTCAGCCTTGCCGCTGGCGCCAATGACGGCCAACGCTCGCTGATTGCCTTGTTTGATCAGACTGCGCAACGCATGTTTGGCAATCCACGCTGTGTGCTTGTTATCCAGCGGCCACCCTTCAATCAGGTCCAGCACCCAGTCGGGATGATCCTTGGTGATGTCATTGAGGTGGTTGGCTACGGACTTGCGCACATAAAGACTTTCATCGGTCTTGAGGTTATCGAGGATCGACGCGGCCAGTGTCGGATCGGCCTGGATCTGTTCGAGTCGGAATGACCACGGCAAACGCGGGCGGCAACCTTCGCTGGCCAGGCGCCGCACGTGTTCGTTGTCATCGAGCGACCATTGCTGCATCAGCGTTAATGAACGCTGAAGGTCGCTGCGCAGAAAGTGCCGGATCGCAAATTCCGAAGAGCCAAACGCGGTGAAATACTTAAGCGCATCCATCGACTGCTCGAAATCATGAGCGCCATACATCGCCACATACTGCGGCAACGAGATGCTGACGAAGCTGCTGTTGAGGCGCGGGGCGAGGGTGCGCAATACTTCAAGGGACTCGTCATATCCCAGCGGCAGCACCGCGTACAGGCATTCGCTGACCCGGGCCATGCGTTGCATGATCGACAGGTCGGCGAGGCCTTCGTTGGCCATCTTCAGGAAGGCTATGGCGTTGAACCGGGGGTAAACCGCCGTCATTTCGGTCGCGATGTGTTTGAGGCGCTCGGCGTTGAAGATTTCCTTCAGCGCCGGGGCGGTCTGTTCGACGGCGGTCATGGGAGAGTCCGGTGGGCTGGGCGGCTCAGGTTATCGGGGTATTGATAAATGCCTCAAGCGTTTCCGCCTGTGCCGTGAATTTCGCGATCTGCGGGAAGCGCGCGGCATCGACCTGATCCGGCACCACCAGGTTGGTGAAGCTCCAGGCGACCGCTACTGTGATGCCGTCCTGTGCAATCGAGGCGCCGCCAGCCAGCGGCTGTTTTTCCAATTCGCGCTCAAGTGCCGCATAGGCCGCCGCCAATTGGCCTTCGACGCGTTCCACCCATGGTTGAAATTGAATATCGACGGGGCGCAGGTTGCGTTCGTAATAGAGCTGCACTGATTTTTCACAGGCCGCCAACGCCAGGCCGGTCACGCGCAGTGCGCGCAGCCGTTGCTTGAGGTCGCTGGGCATCAGGCTTTTGCCAGGGCCGGCCAAGGCTTCCAGGTAGTCGATGATCAGGGTCGAATCCATCAACACATCACCATCGTCCAACACCAGCGTCGGCGCCTTGACCACCGGGTTGATCTGCTGGAACTGCTCGAAGTGCCGGAACACCGATACCGATTGGTGCTCCAGGTCGATACCCAGGTGTTGGGCGCAAATGGCCACACGCCGTACATAAGGCGAATCCAGCATGCCGATCAGCTTCATTAATGCATTCCTTTTAAAGGCCATTTCGGGACGGACAACCTTAGCTGAGCTTGCGCTAGCTGCAAACGGGTGGGGCTGGCGCAGCCGTTTGTCTTCTATATACAGCCGCTCGACGGAATTTCTTGCTATAAACGCACTCCGATAACCGCCGCAACGGTTGCTATAGAGCACTTTGCACACCTTGTCGGACAAATTCGCTGACTTTTCAGTTGCTGGGGCCTCACGTCGGCCTTAGACTGCCGCCCCTCGTAAATTGAGTGCCGGGTGGCGCTTGGAATTAAACGGCGCCTTTCCGATGGCCTCACCCGGTCAGCCGGAACGCTCCCTAATTCGCCTTAATGCACGTTTTTTTATAGAGATATCAATGACAAAGGACAAGTTGCTGGCCATGCCGGCGGATGACTACATGAATGCTGAGCAACATGCTTTTTTCTCCGAGCTGTTGCAGAACATGAAAGTCGAAACCCATGAGCGCATCGAACAGAACCGCATCGCCATCGAGAGCCTGGACACTCCGGCCGATCCGGCAGATGCAGCTTCTGTTGAAGAAGAGCGCACCTGGCTGGTAAACGCGATCGATCGCGACCAGCGCATGCTGCCTCAGTTGGAACAGGCTCTGGAACGCATCAAAGAAGACAGCTTCGGCTGGTGCGACGACAGCGGCGAGGCCATTGGCCTGAAGCGCTTGCTGATCAGCCCGACCACCAAGTACTGCATCGAAGCTCAAGAGCGTCACGAACAGATCGACAAGCACCAGCGTCAGGCCTGATTTCGTAGCGCCACGCATCGCGGGCGAGCCTCACTCCTGAAGGAGCAAGGCTGGCCCGCGATGCTTTTTTTCGTCCGTAGAAAACTCGTGCCCCTCTATTGATCTGCTGCAATACCCACTACTAATGGACCATAGATAATGGCGTTGTAGTGGCGTTAAATGCGAAGACAACAATTAGAAGATCGTGGGGTGACGAAGATGACGAGAGACGGATCTCTGGCGGCGGCAGCGCCTGCGCCAGTGCTTTTGCCGAAAAACCCTTGGCTGACGCCGACCCTGCAAAGCATCGCCCTGATGCTTTTGTTGTGTGGCATGACATTGGGTTACGGGTCGCTTTACCTTGGCCTGCCCTTGGCCGTGTTGATTATCTGGTTGCCTCGCCTGCGCTCGCGCGCTAACCCGCAAGACAACCCCGCGGACAGTGCCAGCGCCATCAGCGAATTGACTCGCGATCTTTCCTACACCACCAGTCATAACGCGTTGTCGGCGGCCGGTGTGGCCTATTCGGTCAAGCAACTGGCGGACAAACTGCAATCGCAGCTCAACGCGGCGGCGCAAATTGTCAGCAACGCCGAAGTGATGATCGCTACCGAACAAGTCACCTCCAAACTCAGCCGCGACGCCCTCGACGCCGCCAGCGAAGCGCATCAAAGCGGCGCAGCGGGGCGTAAAGAGCTGGTTGAGTCCATCGCCCGAATGCATCAACTCAGCCAGCGCGCCAGCAACAGTCGCGAGCTGATCGAGGCCCTGAGCCTGCGCAGTGACGATATCCAGCGGGTGACGCTGGTGATCCAGTCCATTGCCAACCAGACCAATCTGTTGGCGTTGAACGCCGCAATCGAAGCGGCGCGGGCCGGGGAACATGGTCGCGGGTTCGCAGTGGTGGCCGATGAAGTGCGTGGCCTGGCGGCGCGAACCGCGACGGCGACCGGCGAAGTCGGCGAGATGGTTGCCGATATCCAGCAACGCACGGCTCAGGTCGTGGAGCAGATCCGCCAACTGTCCAGCGACCTCGACACGGGTGTCGAGCAAGTCGAGCACACGGGGCAGCACCTGGAAAACATTGCGCGATTGGCCGCTGGCGTCGAAAGCCAGGTCGGGGAAATCGCCCGGGGCGCGGACACCAATCGCGAACAACTCGACAGCCTGTTTCATGCGATCGAGCAGATGCGCAGCGATCTGGCGATCAGCGACCAACAGACCCAGCGCCTGGCCCAGGCCGCCGTGCAGATGGAAGGTCAGGCTGAGTCCATCAGCGAGCGCTTGGCCGAAGTCGGGCTGGATGACTATCACCAGCGGGTCTATGACTTGGCCCGCGAGGGCGCGATGCAGATTGCGGCGCGCTTTGAAGCGGACATCAGCCAGGGGCGAGTCAGCCTCGATGACCTGTTTGATCGCAATTACCAGGCGATCCCGAACACCAGCCCGCCCAAGTTCCAGACCCGCTTCGACCGCTATACCGATCAAGTCTTGCCGGCGATACAGGAACCGTTATTGCCGCTTCATGAAGGCTTGGTGTTTGCCATCGCCTGCACTCAACAGGGATATGTGCCGACGCATAACAACGTCTTCAGCCAGTCGCTGACCGGCGACGTGCAGGTCGATACGCTGCAAAACCGCACCAAACGCAAATTCGCCGACCGCACCGGTATCCGTTGTGGCAGCCATCAAAAGCCAGTGCTGTTGCAGACGTATACCCGCGACACAGGTGAATTGATGCACGATCTTTCGGTGCCGATCATGGTCAAGGGCCGGCATTGGGGCGGTTTGCGCTTGGGTTACAAGCCCCAAGTTCCTCGCTGAAAGGGGGCGATTGTTACGATTTTGGCAACGAAGCTATACAAGCTCGTTGCTGTTTCCTCGCGAATGAACTCATTAACATGCCTATGTAGTTAGGTTGCTAATTAAATTCGAGAGGCCAGCATGCAAAGCAAAGTGGATGTCGCCGTCATGATTGGTAGCGGTGTGCCCGCCTGTTTGCGCGCGATGGGGCAGAGTGTCTGTTGGGTTGTACTGCTCAACGGTGAGCGCCGGGGGACGGCGTTTTCCAGCCGCGATGAGGCCGAAGAGTGCAGGGCTGCCTGGTTGGCGCAATTGAGCGCTGAATCACCTGACAGCCTGCATTGATTGCGCGAGCTAGTGAAGCTGGTGCAAGCGCAAGTTCAAGTCATCGACCACCCGCGCCCAATCGGCGTCTTCGCGCAGTTGCTCTTTCAGAAAGCCGGCTTGTTGCGGGGTCCAGAACTCGGCGTCGATCATTTTCTTGTCGTCGGCCAACGGTGAATGGCTGGCGATGAAATCATCGATGGCCTTCTGGCTGGAGTCCAGGCCGAGTTGGTCGAACAAGCCTTTCAAGTCGTGTGTGGGTGAATCCATGTTCATCTCCTTGCGGGCCGCGTCGAGTGCGAGATCTGAAGGGCAGCTTCATTGCATCTGAGGAGGCCGCGCTTCAGGAGTTCGATGGCTGTGCCAAAGCAGGAAAGAGCATAGACGGCAAATTCGATGATCAGGCTTTCAATGCCCCCGCATCGACGGCAGCCTTCAGTTCCTTGGCCGATTCCTGAGCGGCGATAGCGGCGACTTCCGCTGTTTTGAACCAGCGATCTTTCTCGACCTGGTGATACGTCACCGTGGTCAATTTCGGTTTGGCGCGCATGACAATCACTGCCTGGAATTCGCCATCGATCTCTCTGGCTTCACCCCGGATCATAAACTCGCCGATATCAAATTCCGTCACGTAGCAGCCTTCCCTTGGAAATGTTTTGTTGTTTTGAACGCCGTCCGACGTGGGAACGGGTTTCATGGGGCGGGCAGTATGGCAGTTGTTGCCCGCCGGCGGCTGAGTTAAGTCGAGCGTTTGACGAAACGTCTATTGAAATGAATTCGGTGGACGCTTCATTCGCGTGATTCAAGTGAGCGAGCAAGTGCACACGCCTGGTTATGATCGCCGCGGAAACCTCTGACGCGTCCTGTGGCGGTTTCCTTTATGTGGAAGAATGCAATACCTGCCGGAACCACCTGAAACCTTGGTCGGGCAGGCTCTTCTGGGTGAAACCGAGGTGCTTCGAGCAACCCCTGATGCAGCGGCGAGGCGTTGTGAGCGTAAGGTGGCTGGGCGGTTGCAAAGTGAGTCATCGTGCACATATGAAGTCCTTTTCTTTATTTTACCGACGTATGTACGTCGTTATGGGTAGTCTCTGTGAGCGTCGCTGCTCTAGAATCGCCACCACGGGTTGGCGAATGGTGTTCATCTAAAGCAATTTTTTGCGGCTGATATGTCGGAAAAGTGCTTTTCTTGAAGCGTTTTTTCCTTACAGTTGGTAATCCGGTTTCCTCTGGCGGTAAGAAGGGCAATTTCCTTCAACATCTGACGACTTTGACGGAAGACGGCGCGAGCGATATTCCAGTAGGCTCGCTGACCTCGCGATGCATGAGCCCTCAGCCAGGATCAGGATTTCAACCCGGTTTTTTGAAAGACCATCGGCATGGCCGCTATTTTCTGCCGTGCGCTTTTTTGCGTGCGGCATCAATTTCAGATGTGGGGATGTTTCCTTGGCAGTAAGTAATCTCGATATGCATGCTTTGTTCGTGCTAGGTGATTTGCGCGCAAAGTTGGTTAAACAGTTTCAATCTCGTTTCGTCTACATCACCGAACAGAATGCCGAAGGCATTTATATTGCCGAGATCGACACCGAAGAAGCGCTGGTGGTGGACGATAAACCAGGGCTCAAACTGAAGGTCGGTGATCATTTCAGCGCTTCTGTTCTACCCAGTCGCGAAGGCGGCAAGCTGGACATCAAGTTCCGCGAAATCAAACTGACGGTGTATGGATTGGGTGATTACGCATTTGTCACCACGCCCGACGGTCAGGCGATTGTGTTCAAGGAAGGTCATAGCGTGGTGATGGTGTTCGCCGCTCATCAACAATTGCAGGAAGGCCTGACCAAGACCCTGAAAGCCGTGACTGCCAAAGCCGCCAAGTGGCGCAAGGGCGAACTGGTGACGTTCAAGGCCAGTGAGTGATGTCGGTGACCCGCGCCGATTTCCATGAACAGAACCAGGCCAGTGCCCACACTGAAGCCCTGCGGCTGTTCGAGCAGAAGGCAGTTCTGCAGGGAGCCTGGCTGAGTTGGGTGGCGTCACAGATCTATACGCTGCGTCCGGCGGCGTACGCCAGCATGGTCAGAAGAGAGCTGGCCCGTTTGCAGGAATCTTCCGAAACGTAATTCGCACCCCTCGAAATCAGGATCCTCTACTACAGTCAATTGACTGAATATTTTGAGACTTGTGGTCGTTTATCAGGCCATCCTGCTATTGCTGTGAACAGCACGAGGTGCAAAAGCATGAGAGGATTTCGACGGTTGCTGGCGGCGTCCCTGGCCAGCGTCGGATTGTTAACATCTCCCGTCCCGATATTCGCGGCCCAGGCACCGATCCACTTCGCCGACCTGAATTGGGAAAGTGGCAGCCTGATCACCGATATCCTGCGGATCATCGTCGAGAAGGGCTACGGGTTGCCGACCGATACCCTGCCGGGAACCACCATTACCCTGGAGACTGCACTGGCCAACAATGACATTCAGGTCATAGGTGAAGAATGGGCCGGTCGCAGCCCGGTCTGGGTCAAGGCGGAGGCTGAAGGCAAGGTCGCGAGCCTGGGCGATACGGTCAAGGGCGCAACCGAAGGCTGGTGGGTCCCGGAGTATGTGGTCAAGGGTGACCCGGCCAAAGGCATCAAGGCGTTAGCGCCGGATTTGCGCAGTGTCAGCGACCTGCCTAAATATAAAGACGTGTTCAGCGACCCGGAAAGCCCGGGCAAGGGGCGCTTCCTCAACAGCCCGATCGGCTGGACGTCGGAAGTGGTCAACAAGCAGAAGCTCACCGCCTATGGCCTGAACGACAGCTACGTGAACTTTCGCAGCGGTTCCGGGGCCGCGCTGGACGCAGAAATCACTTCATCGATCCATCGGGGCAAGCCGGTGCTGTTCTATTACTGGTCACCGACGCCATTGCTCGGACGCTTCAAGTTGATTCAACTGGAAGAACCCCCCTTCGACGCCGAAGCCTGGAAAACCCTGACCGACGCCGACAATCCAAACCCGCAGCCGACGCGTTCGCTGCCCTCGAAGCTGTCCATTGGCGTGTCCACGCCGTTCCAGAAACAGTACCCGCAGATCGTCGAGTTCTTCAGCAAGGTCGATTTCCCCATCGATTCACTGAACAAGGCACTGGCCGATATGAGCGAAAAACACACCCCGCCACGCCAGGCAGCGGAAGCGTTCATGAAGACGCATCCGGATATCTGGCAGGCTTGGGTGCCAAAGCAGGTGGCTGACAAGGTCTCCGCCGAACTGAAGTAAGTCTGTGCCGCACACGTTTGTATTTCACCGAGTATCGCTATCACCGCCCGGAGCACGTTCGCTCCCTCTGGATGGATGCCCGAAGATGAATCTGCTGGTCGCACAATGGATGGCTTCAATTTTTCTGATAATCAGCCTGGTCCACGTGTATTGGGCCTCGGGCGGCAAGCTGGGCAGCGAGGCGGCGGTGCCGCGAGTGCCCGGGGAGGGCGGCGCGCAATCAAGGCCTGCGTTCAAGCCGTCGGGAATCGTGACGTTGCTGGTGGCGGGGGCGCTGTTACTGATCGCCATGCTGGTGTGTCTGCGGGTCGGGCTTTGTTTGCCGGCGGTGCATGACAAGTGGCTGCAATGGGTGCTCAGTGCCATTGCGATACTGATGTTCGCCCGGGCGATTGGCGATTCGGAACTGGTGGGGTTCTTCAAAGAGGTCAAGAATTCGACGTTTGCCCGGCTCGATACCTGGGTCTATTCACCACTGTGCGTGGTGTTGGGGGCCGGGTTGCTGACGGTTGCCTGGGTTTGAAATGCCCGGATTGGCGCATGGCCGGGCAGGCCAATCCGGGTGATTCAGCGTGTAACCTTAGCTTCTGCCATCCGTGCGCCGACTACTCACCTCGGCCGGCACATCGTCGCCGGCCATGCGCTTGCGGAACAACGCCGCGCGCGCCAGCAGCAAGGTGGTCACCGGTACGGTTATCGCCAACAGGATTGGAATCAGCCAGGCATGCACCACTGGTGTCGATTTGAGCGCCGAAAAGTAAATGATCGACGCCAGTGCCACACACCATGCCCCCAATGTCGAGGCCAACGCTGGCGGGTGCATGCGCTGGAAGTAATCCTTCATCCGCACCAGGCCAATGGCGCCGACCAGCGCAAACAGACTGCTGAGCAGCAGCAGGATCGCCACTGGAATCTCGACCCACAGCGACAGTTCGCCATTCATTCGATCACCTCGCCACGCAGCAGGAATTTCGCCAGGGCAAACGAGCCGACGAAACCGAACAGGGCGATCAACAACGCCGCCTCGAAGTAGGTATCACTGGCATAACGAATGCCCAGCGTCAGCATCATCAGCATCGCGATGATGTACAGATAGTCCAGGGCCAGAACCCGGTCCTGGGCTGAGGGGCCCTTGAACAGACGGATCAGCGTCAGAATCATCGCCACGGAAAACATGAACAGGCTCAGCAGGACGGCGTTCGACAGCAGTGGGCTCATTCGAAGATCTCCATCAAGGGGCGCTCGTAGGTTGCCTTGAAGTGCTGGATGAACACGGCTTCGTCATCCAGATCGAACACATGCAGCAACAGGATGCTGCGATCCAGCGCCAGTTCCGACCAAACGGTGCCCGGGACCACGGTGCAGATCGCCGAGAGTGCGGCGAGGCCGTTGGCGTCGCGCAGGTCCAGCGGCACTTTGATGAAGCGTGAGCGTGGCGCGCGGCGACCGGCGTTCAGCACGCCCCAGGCCACGGCGAGGTTGGACGCCAGCACGTCTCGACCGACCACTAGGAGCAAGCGCAAGATGACGCCGGGGCGACGGATACGAATCGGCAGCGGTCGCAATCGGCGCATCATCAACGGTGCGCAGAAGCCCAGCATCGCGCCGAGCAACAGATTGCCGGGGCTCATCGACTGGTTCAGCACCAGCCACAACACCCCTAACGCCAGCGATAGCCAAGGGGCAGGAAACAGGCGTTTCACGGTTGCACCTCCAACATTGCCGCTTTGGCTTCCGGGCTTGGCACTGCGCGTGTGCCGAGCACGGCCATCACGTATTGCTGCGGGTTGTTCAAGGCATCGGCGGCCGCCTGGGTGTAACGCAGCAGCGGTTCAGCCTTGAAGGTCAGCGCAATACTCAGCCCCAGGAGAATGATGATCGGCACGCTTTCCAAACGGTGCAGAAGCGGCGATGGACGTTCTTGCGGGGTCCAGAAGCGCTGGATGCCCAGGCGCGAGAAGGCGATCAGTGAGGCGAGCCCTGACAGAATCAACAGTGCGAGCAACCCCCATGCAGCGTTCGACACCGGTTCGCCAGCGTCATTGCCCAAGCCCAGCGGGTTGAGGAGGGCGTTGAGCAGGCTGAGCTTGCCGATGAAGCCGGAGAGCGGCGGCATGCCGATGATCAGCAACGCGCAGGCAATGAAGCTCAATCCGAGGAAGGCCATGGTCCAGGGAATCACCTGGCCGACCACGGCTTTCTGATCGTCATCGAGGTTGAAGCCTTTGGGCGGTTGCTCGGACAGCGTCGGTCGTGCGATCAGGTCGGCGTCATCGAACAGCGGCGCTTCATTGACCGAACGGGAACGTTCGATCAACTCGGCCAGCAGGAACAGCGCGCTCAGCGCCAGGGTCGAGCTGACCAGGTAAAACAGCGCCGCCGCGATCAGGTTCGGCTGGGCGAAGCCGACGGCTGACAGCAGAATCCCTGCCGACACCAGAATGCTCAAACTGGCCATGCGCTCCAGGCGTTGGGCCGCCAGAATCGCCAGCGCTGCGCAGACGATTGTTGCCATGCCGCCGTAGATCAGCCAGTCACCGCCAAAGTAGGCCGATGCCCCGGCCTGGCCGGAGAACAGCAAGGTCCACAGACGCAGCAGGGTGTAGACRCCGACCTTGGTCATGATCGCGAACATGGCCGCTACTGGCGCGCTGACCGAGGAGTAGGCCGGTACCAGCCAGAAGTTCAGCGGCCACATCCCGGCCTTGGCCAGGAACGCCACCGCGAGAATCCCCGCGCCGGCATGCAGCAAGCCGCGATCGGCTTGTGGCACCAGCGGGATTTTCAACGCCAGGTCGGCCATGTTCAGGGTGCCGGTGACGCCGTAAATCAGCGCCGCGCCAATCAGGAACAGCGACGACGCCAACAGGTTGATCGAGATGTAATGCAACCCCGCCGACACTCGCGGTCGACCCGAACCGTGGAGCATCAAACCGTAGGAAGCGGCCAGCAGCACTTCGAAAAACACGAACAGGTTGAACAGGTCGGCGGTCAGGAACGCGCCGTACAGCCCCATCAATTGAATCTGGAACAGCGCGTGGAAGCTGGAACCGGCGCCGTCCCAGCGGGCCATGGCGAACAGCAAGGCGCTGACGCCGATGATCCCGGTCAGCACCAGCATCAACGCTGACAGGCGATCAACCACCAGCACCAGGCCGAATGGCACCTGCCAGTTGCCCGGCAGGTACACACCGATAGAGCCGGGAACGCCGGTGGTCTGTGTCCATTGCAGCAGCAACACCGAAATCCCCAGGCCCAGAAGGCTGGAGAACAGGTTGATCCTGGCTTTCAGCGGACGGTGTTTTTCGCCGAGCATCAACATGATGGCGGCAGTCAGCAGCGGTAGCAGGATCGGGGCGGCGATCAGGTGCGTCATTGGATTCATTCTTTAGGCTCCCGGCCATCGACATGGTCGGTCCCGGTCAAGCCCCGGGATGCGAGCAGCACCACCAGAAACAACGCGGTCATGGCGAAGCTGATCACAATCGCGGTCAGCACCAGTGCTTGCGGCAGTGGATCGGTGTAGTGCAGCAAGTCCTGCGGCACGCCGTCCTTGATGATCGGCTCCCTGCCGATGAACAGGCTGCCCATGCTGAAAATGAACAGGTTGACGCCATAGGACAGCAGGCACAGGCCCATCACCACCTGAAAGGTTCGCGGCCGCAGGATCAGCCAGACGCCGGACGCCGCGAGAACGCCGATGGCGATTGCGATGACTTCTTCCATCAGACGGCTCCTTGTGTGGCGACGGGTTTGGGCTGGGCTGCGGTTTTGTGGCCGCGAACCGATTGGTGAGCGAGGGCGGTGAGGATCAACAGCGTCGAACCGACCACCACGCCATACACGCCGATGTCGAAGAACAGCGCGCTGGCAATGTGAATGTCACCCAGTACCGGCAGGGTGAAATGCCAGGTGTGGGTGGTCAGGAACGGATAGCCGACCGCCATGGCCCCAAGCCCCGTGACCGTGGCAAACAGCAACCCGATGCCCATCCAGCGCAGCGGTCGCAGGCTCATTTGCGCCTCGACCCACTGCGTGCCGGCGACCATGTATTGCAGGATGAACGCGACCGACATCACCAGCCCCGCGACAAAACCGCCCCCCGGTTGATTGTGTCCACGCATGAACAAGTAGAACGACACCACCAGCGCAATCGGCAGCAGCAGACGCACCAGCACTGCCGGGACCATCATGAAGCCCAGCGCGGTGTCGCTGGCGTGGCGCGGGTTGACCAGGTCGGTGACCACGTCCGGTGCCAGCAAGCGTTGCTGGGCTGGCAATTGCAGGCTTTCCTTGGGCGGGCGGAAGCGTCGCAGCAGGGCGAACACGGTCAGGGCCACTGCCACCAGCACAGTGATTTCACCGAGGGTGTCGAAGCCACGAAAATCCACCAGCATCACGTTGACCACGTTGCTGCCGCCACCTTCGGGCAGGGYACGGCTGAGGTAAAACGAGGAAATATCGTTAGGCGTCTGACGCGTCAGCATCGCGTAGGCCAGCAAGGCCATGCCGCCACCGACCACGGTCGACAACAGCAAGTCGCGGATACGCCGGATGCGCGCCTTGCGCAGGCTGCTTGGCAGTGGCGACACCTCTTCGATCCGCCGTGGCAGCCAGCGCAAACCGAGCAGGATCAGCACGGTGGTCACCACTTCGACGGCCAGTTGCGTCAGTGCCAGGTCTGGCGCGGAGAACCAGACGAAGGTCACGCAGGTCATCAGGCCGCAGACGCTGACCATGGTCAGGGCCGCGAGCCGGTGATACTTGGCCTGCCACGCCGCGCCGAGGGCGCAGGCAATCGCCAGCAGCCACAGGGTCACGAACACAATAGAGCCCGGAATTTTCGGTCGATCCCCCCAGCTCAGGCTGCTGTGGAGCATCGGAATCAAGCCGGCCAACACGGCAGCGAGGACCATCAGGAACAATTGGGTTTGCAGGCGATGGGTGCTGATCCGGCGCACCAGACGACGGGCCAGGCGCATCATGATCACCAGGCTGCGTTCGAACAGGCGCTTGCCATTCAACCGGCCAATGACCGGCGGGTATTTGAAGCGCCCGCGCTTGAACTGATTGCGCAGCAGCAGATAGAGCACGATGCCGCCGGACATGGCGATCAGGCTCATGATCATTGGCGCATTCAAGCCGTGCCAGATCGCCAGGCTGTACTCCGGCAGCGTCCCGCCTACTACAGGCAGGGCTGCGGCGGCCAGTATGGAACCGACCACTTGCGCCGGGAACATCCCCACGACCAGGCACGTGAACACCAGCAACTCAACGGGTGCGCGCATCCAGCGTGGTGGCTCGTGCGGGGTGTGCGGCAGATCGGTGGCGGTCGGGCCGAAGAACACGTCGACGGTGAAGCGCAGTGAGTAGGCGACACTGAACGTGCCGGCGATGGTCGCGACGATTGGCAGGCTCCACTCGATCCACGCCGTGGCATTGATGAACACGGTTTCGGCAAAGAACATTTCTTTGGAGAGGAAACCATTGAGCAGCGGCACGCCGGCCATCGAGGCGCTGGCGACCATGGCCAGGGTGGCGGTGAACGGGATGAGCTTGATCAGGCCGCTGAGTTTGCGGATGTCGCGGGTGCCGCTTTCGTGGTCAATGATCCCGGCGGCCATGAACAACGAGGCCTTGAAGGTGGCGTGGTTAAGAATGTGGAACACCGCGGCCACGGCGGCCAGCGGGCTGTTCAAGCCCAGCAGCAGGGTGATCAGGCCCAGATGGCTGATGGTCGAGTAGGCCAGCAACCCTTTGAGGTCGTTCTGGAACATCGCGCAATACGCACCCAGCAACAGGGTGCAGGCACCGGCGCCGCTGACGATGTAGAACCATTCTTCGCTGCCGGATAACGAAGGCCAAAGTCGCGCCAGCAGAAACACCCCGGCCTTGACCATGGTCGCCGAGTGCAGATAGGCCGAGACCGGTGTCGGCGCCGCCATCGCGTGGGGCAACCAGAAGTGGAAAGGGAATTGCGCACTTTTGCTCAAGGCGCCGATCAGGATCAGGGGTAACAGAAGCGGGTAGAGGGCATGTGCGCGAATCAGATCGCCGGCGGCCAGGACCTTGTCCAGGTCATAGCTGCCGACCACATGGCCGAGCAGCATGACCCCCGCCAGCAGGCACAAACCACCCGCGCCGGTGACCATCAACGCCATGTAGGCGCCGCGTCGTGCGTCGGCACGGTGATGCCAGTAGCCGATCAGCAGGAACGAGAAGAGGCTGGTCAGCTCCCAGAAAAACACGATCTGGATCAGGTTGCCGGAAATCACCAGCCCGAGCATGGCGCCCATGAACGCCAGGAAAAATGCGAAGAACCGCGGCACCGGATCGTCCGGTGACATGTAATAGCGTGCGTACAGCGAGACCAGTGTGCCGATGCCCAGCACCAGCATCGAGAACAGCCACGCGAACCCGTCCATGCGCAAGACGAAGTTCAGGCCGAGGCTTGGCAGCCAGAAGAATTCTTCGCGGATTACGCCGCCATGGGCGATTTGCGGGTACAGGAACGCGACCTGGACGGTGCCGATCAGTGCGATCAGGCCCGCGAGCAAGGGGGCTGTATTGCGTGCGTTGTGCGGCAGGACGGCTGCCAGACAGCTGCCAATAAATGGCAGAAGCAGTAGAACTATCAGGGACATAGGCTTCTAATCTGCGGGAGTTTGTGAAGCATCATACGTGCCAGCTCCCGGATCACCAAACGGGAAGCTGTCGCAGAATCCTACACGGTAGACGGAAAAAGCCTGATTCACATTGTTTCAACGGGCCGGTTTAAACCCTTCTGCCCCATCGCGAGCAAACTCGCTCCCACAGGGGCCAGTTGTGTTCACACTCTGGTGGCACAACGCAGAACCCATGTGGGAGCGAGCTTGCTCGCGATAGCTATCTATCAGACGCCACAGATCTCGCGGTTTAACCCTGTGTTTCCCGCTCCAACTCCTCCGCCGCCGCAGCACCCTTACCCTTGGTCTTCAACTCACTCACAATCACCGCCGCCACGATCAAACCGGCACCCACCAGTGCAATCGCCGGCAGCCGCTCCCCGGCAATTCGCCCGACAATCCCGGCCCACACCGGCTCCCCGGCATAAATCAAGGTCGCGCGTGTCGGCGAGACACTCTTCTGCGCCCAGTTCATCGCCACCTGAATCGCCGCGCTCGCAGCGCCAAGGCCCAGCGCGCTGCACAACAGCAGCCATGAGAAGTCCGGAATGTGTTCCTGGGTCGGCACCACCATCAAGAACGACAACACCGACGTGGTCGCCAATTGCACCACGGTCACTCGACGCACATCGACCTGACCGGCATAGGTGCTGATCAGGATGATTTCTGCGGCAATCGCGATGGCGCTGATCAGCGTAGCGATTTCGCCAGGGCTGAAATTGAACGAAGCGCCGGCGGGTCCCGACAGCAGCATCAACCCGGTAAACGCCAGCATGATCCCGATGCTTGGCATCAGCCCCGGACGCCGCCCCAGTACCAACCATTGCAGCAACGGCACGAAGGGTACGTACAACGCGGTAATAAACGCCGACTGACTGCTGGGAATGCTCTGCAAACCCACCGTCTGCAAGCCATAACCGAGCATGATCGCCACCCCGATGAACGCCCCGGCCTTGAGTTCGAACAGGGTCAGTGCCCGCAGGTGTCGCCAGGAGAACAGCGCGACCAGACTCGCGGCAGCGGCAAAGCGCAGACCGACGAAAAACATCGGTCCACTGACGGTCATCGCATGCTGCACCAACAAAAAGGTTCCGCCCCAGACCATGGTGATCAGCACCAGCACGCACTCGGCTTTGCTGAACCGTGAGACGCGGGGGGAGGTGGGAGAAGAGTTCACTGACGTCATGACCTTGCGCGCTACTTGAGGGCGACGCACAATGCGCCGAATGTTGCGCAGTATACTGCCCAACCCCACCAAGTGAGCAATATAGTGCACAAAGATTCCACCCCGCGGGCTTCGGTCCTCCAGCACGTCAGCCAGAACGTCCGGCGCTTGCGCCACGCCGCTGACATGAGCCAGACCGTGCTGGCCGAAAAGTCCGGGGTCAGCCGCCGGATGCTGGTGGCCATCGAAGCCGGCGACAACAACGTCAGCCTGACCACCCTCGACCGCGTGGCCGAGGCACTGGACGTGAGGTTCAGCGACCTCATCCAGGCCCCGGACGCCCGTGACACGAGCCGCATCAACGAAGTGGCGTGGGCCGGAGTAATCCCCGGCAGCAAAGCCGTTTTACTGTCCAAGGCCACCGCCACCCGCGAAGTGGAACAATGGGAATGGTGCCTGCAACCGGGGGAAATTTACCCGTCGCAACCGGACGCCGAAGGCTGGAGCGAACAGATCTACGTGTTCGAAGGCTGCCTGACCCTGATGTTGGGTGACACCCCGCAGCACATTGCTGCCGGTGAGTTCTTTATGTTCGCCAGCAACCAGCCCCATGCCTATCGCAATGACGGGCCGGTGGCGGCGCGGTTTGTGCGCAACGTGGTGATTTGACTGTTGGCTCATCAACAGTGAATAGACACTTTGCTCTTTTAAAGCTGATGTTATTTCTTGGAAAGCATCTCAACCTGTTGAAATAACTTGTAATCATGTTCAGGCACGACTTCTGCAAATGCGAACAGAGCATTCACCAGAACCCCGGAGCCGGTCCATGACAACCCCCGCCAAACCCCCAAGCATCCGCCGCGAAATTCGTCTGAACGCGTTTGACATGAACTGCGTCGGCCACCAGTCGCCGGGCTTGTGGGCGCACCCGCGCGATCGTTCGTGGCAGTACAAGGATCTCGAATACTGGACCGATCTGGCGAAGATCCTTGAGCGTGGCAAGTTCGACGGTCTGTTCATTGCCGATGTGCTCGGCATCTACGACGTTTACAACGGCAATGGTGACGCGGCGATCCGCCAGGCCGCGCAGGTGCCGGTCAACGATCCGCTGCAACTGATTCCGCCAATGGCGCTTGTCACCGAGCATCTGGGGTTCGGCCTGACCGCGTCGTTGTCTTTCGAGCACCCGTATCCATTCGCCCGGCGCCTGTCGACGCTCGACCACCTGACCAAGGGCCGGGCCGGCTGGAACATCGTCACCTCGTATCTGGAAAGCGGCGCCAAGAATATTGGCCAGAAAAACCAGACCGAACACGACGCCCGCTACGACTTCGCCGAGGAATACCTGGAGGTTTGCTACAAACTCTGGGAAGGCAGTTGGGAAGAGGGCGCGATTCTGCGCGATCGCGAGCGGCGGGTCTTCAGCGACCCGCGCAAAATTCACGAGATTCGCCACGTTGGCAAACATTTCCAGGTGCCGGGCATTCACCTTTGCGAACCTTCGCCGCAGCGCACACCGGTGCTTTACCAAGCGGGAGCATCGAGTCGTGGCAAACAATTTGCGGCCGAGCATGCCGAATGCGTCTTCGTCGCCGCACCGTCGAAAGTGCTGCTCAAGAAAACCGTGGCAGACATTCGTCGCCGTGCCGCCGAGGCTGGGCGCGATCCGCGCAAGATCCTGATCTTCAACCTGCAAACGGTGATCCTTGGCGAAACCGACGCGAAGGCCAAAGCCAAGTTCGAGGAGTACAAAACCTGGGTCAGCTACGAAGGTGCCATGGCGCTGATTTCCGGCTGGACCGGCATCGACTTCAGCCAGTTCAAACCGGATGAACCGCTCAAGCATGTGCACACCAATGCCATTCAATCGGCGGTGGAGGCGTTTTCCACGGCGGATCCGAACAAGGTCTGGACGCCCAATGAACTGGCGGACTGGGTCGGCATTGGCGGGTTCGGGCCATTGTTTGTCGGCAGCCCCGAGACAGTCGCCGATCTTCTGCAAGAGTGGGTGGAGGAGACCGACGTGGACGGTTTCAACCTGGCCTATGCACTGACCCACGAAACCTTTATCGACGCGGTGGAGTTGCTGGTGCCGGAGTTGCAGAAGCGTGGGGTGTACAAGACCGACTATGCGCCGGGGACCTTGCGTGAAAAATTGTTTGGGGAGGGGCCGCGTTTGGCAGACGTTCATCCCGCAGCGGGTTATCGGGATCTGGCGGCGTTGCGGCAGCAGGAGAAGAAGGTGGTATCTGCTTAGCCGCCATCATGAGCAGGCTCACTCCTGCAAGGAGGGGTGTTTGTGTGCTGGAGGGCAAAACATTAAGGTGGCAGACAGTGGATTTTTATTCAGGGAGTCATTGACCGGTGAGTATGGAATGAGCGAAATCCAAAGCGGACAGGCCAACGACGCCATCCGCCATGCAGACATTCTGATTATCGGCGGCGGCCTCAGTGGCGCGATGCTGGCCGCGCAGTTGTTGCGCTTGCCTGGCCGGCGCTCGGTGCTGGTGATCGAGCCGCGCACCGAGCTGGGTCGGGGCGAAGCCTATAGCGCGGTCGAGTTGGGCCATACGCTGAACGGCAACGCGGCGCGCATGAGTGTCGACCCGGACAACGCCGATGACCTGACGCAATGGCTGACCGAACACATCGCCGCCGGTGGCTGGCCGGAATCGGCCGAGCAACCTGTGCCGATCAGCGAGTTGTTCCCGCCACGCGGCCTGTTCGGCGTGTACGTGCAACAACGCCTGGCCGAGGCGCAAGCCGTCGGGGCGTTGAATGGCTCGACGGTCGAGCATGTGCAGGCCGAGGTGATTGATCTGCAAGCGGGCGACGATTCGGTACGGCTGACATTGAGTGACGGTCAACGCTTGCAGGGCGCTTATGCGGTGTTGGCGACGGGGATGTTTCCCGCGGCGCGCACACCGCAGACCGAGTCCAGCGGTTTGAACGCCGCGGCGCTGGATCCGTGGGATGTGGCCGCCATGCGCCAGCTCGATCCGCAGTCCACCGTGCTGATCATCGGTTCCGGCCTGACCATGGTCGATGCCGTGGTGTCGCTGGAGCAGGCTGGGCATCGTGGGCCGATCGAGGTGTTTTCGCGTCACGGCTTACTGCCGCACGTACGTCGCCAACCGCCGGCCTGGGTGGATTTCCTGGCCGAGGACCAGAGCATTCGCACACCTCGGCAGTTAGTGCGTGAACTGCGCCGGCACTGCCGGCAGGCCATCGCTGAAGGCATCGACTGGCAAGCACCACTCGACACCGTGCGTGCACACATTGGCCGGTTGTGGAATCAGGCGACGGACCGCCAGCGTCGGCAATTTGTGCGGCATGTTCGGCCGTGGTGGGAAAGTCATCACCATCGTTCGCCACCGCTGAGTGCTGCCTTGGTGGAGCGTTTGCACAGGGAAGGGCTGTTGCGGATTCAGGCGGCGTCGTTCAAGGGCCTTGAGCCCGTGTCGCAGGGCGGCGTCAGCATCCGCATTCGTCGCCGTGGCGAAGAGGGCACCTGTGTGGTTCAGGGCGCAGCGTTGATCAATTCCAGCGGCATCGAATATGACTGGCGCCGGGTTGCTCGACCGTTGCCACAACAACTGTTGGCGCGCGGGTTGATCCGACCGGGGCCGTTGGCCTTGGGGATTGCAGCGGCTGCAGACGGCGCCGTGCTGGATGCCGGTGGTCAGGTTGCCACTCGCCTGTTCGCCATGGGCCCCCCGTTGCGCGGCATGTGGTGGGAAAGCACGGCGGTCACCGACGTCGCACTACAAGCCAAGGCCCTCGCCGCACGACTGACGTAGGAGCTGCCGAGCCTGCGAGGCTGCGTCCGGCCGCGCAGCGGTCGTAAAATCAGGCGATGCGGTGTTTCAGTCAAACCGAGTGAGTAGGGTTTACGACCGCTGCGCGGCCGGACGCAGCCTCGCGGGCTCGGCAGCTGCTACAGGA